>CALEMV010000076.1 GCA_937910655.1 uncultured Solobacterium sp. | reverse complement strand
GTTACATACCTTGCAAAGTCAATTCCATCGTTGCCGATGATGGATATATCTTGTGGCACCTTTAGTTTACGGTCATTGATTGCACGTAATGCACCAATTGCCACAACGTCACTGACCGCATAGATCGCAGTAACCTCTGGATAGCTCTCTAATAATTTTATCGTACCATTATATCCATCTTCAAGCGAGAACTTTCCTGGCACAAACTGCTTACGTTTATTAAATGGTATCTTGTTTTCTTTAAACGCTGCGATTGCACTCTCCACACGTTTTGAACCAATCAATCCAGCTTCCGATTCAGCCGACCCACATACAATGCCGATCTTTCTGTGTCCCGAGCGAATTAAGTATTCCGCTGCTGCGCGTGCCGCTTCTCTATCATCAGTTGTAAAGCTAGAAAGATTACTAAAGTTCATCTCTGCTGCGCTTTCTGAACATAATACACATGGCACTTTAATACTCGCAAACGACTCACGGAAATATTTCTGATTGCCACCCAAGAAGATCAAACCCTTTGGTTTCTTCTCGCTACAGATGCGAATCGCCACTTCCACTTCATTTTCAAGTTCATCCAAGTATACGACAGAGACATCTTCCCCACTTTCCTGCAGATAACTTTGCATCTTTTCGACAATGATACTAAAGAAGGCATTGTGCAATCCCTTAATCAAAATCGTAATTGCGGATGTCGCAGATTGTTTTAAAAGTTTCGCATTTGAGTTTGGCTCAAACTTTTCGTCCTTGATTACCTTTTCAATTTTTTTCTTTGCTATCGCACTAACATCAGGATGGTTGTTGATAACTCTGGAAACTGTTCCAATGCTATACCCTGAAATACGTGCAATATCTTTAATTGTCGTCATTTAAAACCCCTTTTACTCGTAACCGTTTACGGAAACGTTTACAGGATACACCAAAATAATATGTGAGCGTTTTCAAAGTGTCAAGAGAAAAAACCTTCTTTCGAAGGTTTTTAAACTAGTTTATTTTGATTGTTTGAACTTGCGAATAAAGATAAGGGCAGCGATACAGAACGCTCCGATTCCAACAGCACCATACATCATTACATTTGTCGCATCAGATGTCTTTGGAGTAGGTTTACTTGGTGCTGGTGTAGGCTGTACAGGCACCGGTGTAGGTGTTGGTACATATGTATTTGTAACCGTAAAGCCATCTGTAAGATTACCTTCTACACTTGCGGTGTAATTTGTGTAAGTATCTTCCGTTACACTGTAATGAATCACATTCCCTTGCATGTCTGTAACTGGCATCGTAACTGTCTCTTTCCAGTTATTTGTTGCGTTTAATACAATTGGACTACCTGTTTCAATTCCATTTGCTAAAACATGTAATGTTACTTCATCTAGCATATGAATTGGATCTGCCCAAACTTTCTTTACTTCAAATGTCTTTAACTGACGATATACAAAGATCACTTCAATCGTTGTATTACCAATGACTTTACCTGTTACATTAGCTGGCATCTCTACAAGTTCATATCCAGCGATTGTCTTTTCAGCCGCAGTATATGCCGCATTTTCAAGTCCATTTGTAATAACTGTTTCCTGTGGTGCCAGCTCATTACCTGCTTGATCTAAATACTTAGCTACGACGTTACCTCTAGGTGCACGTCTTGCATTTGAACTTAATGTACCACCATTCACCGTAAGATTATGCTGTGAAGTCTTTGGTTCTTCATTATTAATTTGTGCTTTGAGCGCTACAGGAAGAGTGTTATTTGTAACGGTCGAAGTATCCTTTACAATGATTGGTAAATCTGGTCCTAAACGATATTGTGCCGCAATATTTTCGTCATCCATACTAATGATTTGGACAACAACCTTCGTTGGTTCAATTGAAAGAATCTTTGTCTTTACTCTCCTCTTAGGGAAGAATACTACACCATTTCCATTTGCACGTGTGGCTGCTGTATCAGCTGTCATAAAGCGGAAGTTTTGGGGATTTACCTCAGTACCTACCGCAATACGTGTTGTATCGAATTCAACTTTTCCATCTGTTAGTTCATAAGTCAGAACATCACCTGGCTTTAGTGGTGCACTATCAGGGTTGTTACTGCCTGAGGAATAACCACTTGGTGTTAGAGTTGCAGCACGAATTTCATCTGAGGAGTTTGTCTCTAAGTTGATTGTGCCATCTAACACCAAGAATGTTGGAACTTTATTTTGGAATGTACGTCCTGGAACATTGTGTGAATTACTCGCTAGTTCTGTTCCATCATAGAGAATCTTCGCTATACGGTTGTAAGCTTGATTCTTAATAAAGTGATTCGAGCGAACGTTTCCACCAATATCAAAGTTAACTTCATCATATTCACCATTGAAAGTAACAGTTAAGTATGTATTCTCAGTATACTCATTGTCATAAGTTGGATTGATGACATCACTAAATGTATCAACATAGTGATCTTCATAATGTACGCTCAATTTACCAATTACTTTTTTCGTACCCGTCGCATCTGTTGTAGTAACATCAAGCCCATTTAATGGGTTAATATTGATGTTTTCAAAATCATAGCGTATGGTATCACCCGCATGAACTTGACCTGTTACTTCAGCGTGGATATTAAATTGGATCTGTGATGAGTAGTCGTTTGCTTGGGATGTCTGTATCGTTGCGGTATTTGTTACAGTAAATCCCGGTGCTGCATTAACACGAATTCCTGTTGTATGAAACAACATTCCTATCGCAAGCACTAGGGCACTTAGCGTGCGGATTAGATTTTTTGCTTTCATTGCCATCTCCTTACGTATCTGATTGATTGAAACTGTTGTGTAAATCTTTTTTTGATTCTTACAAATTCTTCCATTCGTAATCATCTACATACTAGGTATGTACAGCATTTTTTGCATGAAGAAAAAATGTTTACATATATACACATTTATCATAGCCGAACATAAATAAAATAATACTTGTTTCACATCACAAAAAGTCATTCTTAATAGTTACTTAATAATTAGTGTCGTATCTAGATACAAATTATAAAAAGGTGATTCAAAACACGTATGAATCACCTTGTATTCGTTTACACGAATGTGGATACTTTTTACTATTCCTGTGCTGACTTAATAAAGTTACGCAATTGTTCTTCAGATACATAGCCTGGTACATATCCTAAGAAATCTCCTGATGGTCGAACGATATACGTTGTTGGATAACCAGAAATGTGATACGTATCTGTAGCTTCTAATGTTGTATCATACAGAATTGTAAAGTTATAGCCCTGTCTCTTATACACATCTCCGAGCCCACGAGACTAGGCATGATCTCGTA
>CALEMV010000075.1 GCA_937910655.1 uncultured Solobacterium sp. | reverse complement strand
GAAGTTAAAATACGCAATATCAAATTCTTCTAAGCTTCCATCAGTCTTGCCAACGGATACAATACGATTTTCAATACGAATAATTTTATCCATATCTAACCCTCCAATGTCCATATTATACATTATCATGACTTACTTGTCATAATTGTCATTGATTTTGGATGAATTTCAATAGTGACTGCGCGATGTTTACCACCATCCTCTCCATCCAATGTCCATGCAGTATCTTCTTCACAGATAAATTCAATCTTATCTGTTTTGAATGCATGTACATATTTAGGATCAATATTGCCTGTCGCTACGCCAGTTAATACATTATGTAATACTTCAAGATTATCTAAAGCAGCGACTAACAATACTTCAAACTTTCCATCATCTAGTGTGGAATCTTCATAAAATGGTAGCTTAAATCCACCAACAGATGGTGAGTTAGAGATTGCGCCAAATACAAACGTACCTTCTTCCTCAACTCCGTCATGAATAAACTTCATCTTTGTACGATTCGAAAGACTTGCCGGAAGATTTCCTAACGCATTGAGTACATATGCGCCATATCCAAGTATCTTCTTGGATTCACGAGATGTTTCATAGCTCGTTGCGGTAAATGCACCAAAAGCAGCTACGTAGTTAAAATATGTACCGTTAAAACAACCCACATCATAAGAGAATGGCTTGCCAAAGGCTATCGTGCGACAATAGGATTCAACTGTACCTTCTCCATCAATTGCTTTACTAAAGTCATTAGTTGTACCACCTGGAATATAACCAATTGGTAAGTGAATATCCTGATGCATCATAATATTCACAACACGGTTGAGTGTCCCATCTCCACCATATACAACAATTATTTCAAATTCAGCTGCGTGAGTAATTAATATCTCTTCAGAACCTAAGCCTTTATCTGGCATAATTGGAAACACCGTTACTTCACAATCAAAGATTGTTAGATTCTTGATAATATCAAAGACAATCTTTTCGATTGCATTGTTACCTGCTTCAGGATTGAATAAGAACATTACTTTTTTCTTCATAGCATCACCTACTTCATCTTTATTCTATCACTTTCATACAATGAAAAAAGGAGATTTCTCTCCTTCATAGATTTGACTAAGCTTCTACCTTCCAAAGGCCGTGTAGATTGCAGTATTCATAAGCTGCTACAACTTCATCACCTTCCGCTAATACAAAGTCAGCGACTGGTTGATCTGTAGGTAATAGTGCCTTACGCTGTACACCCTGCTTTGTTTCTAAAGCGATGAACTGAATAGAATGTTCTTCCGTCATTGGGTGAAGAACAGAACCAACAACTACATGAACCTTGTTACCATCAACTGTGATAACTGGTACGTGCTTTTCGCCTGCAGCATCTGTTGAATTAGCCTTTAATTCAACCATTTCGCTACCTTCAGATGTAAAAGTTGTATCGTTTCCTAATACTACTTCAATAATTTCCTTTGTTGCTTTGTTAATGTAAAATTTCATGTTCACTCTTTCCTCCTAATATTTATTGGGCTGATGATTTATAGGAACGTGATGCGAATTCATGATCCAATAAGTATAGGGCTTTAGGATCACTTCCAAATAATTCCATCTTTTGAATTAAGTCAGCAGCGTTCTTTTCTTCTTCTGCCTGTTCTGAGATAAACCAATCTAAGAACTGTGTTGTACGATAATCATTTACCTTGCTTGCTTCAGCATAGATCGCATTGATAGATGCTGTAATGAACTTCTCATGAGCATAAGCGGCCTTTAACACATCAAGATTTTCTTTTGACTTTGACTCTGGCTTAGCGATTGCTTCATAAGTTACCTTTTCATCATTGTCATGTAAATAAGCGATGAACTTTAATGCATGGTCCATTTCTTCTTTAGCCTGGATGTTATACCAGTTTGCGAAACCATCTAATCCCTTCTCAGTGAAATGATTTGCAAAATCTAGATATAAGTAAGCACTGTACATTTCTTTGTTAATCTGGTCGTTGATTAGTTTTGAAACTTTCTTCTCCATTATGAGTTCCTCCTATGACCGTAGTCACCTATAAGATAGTAGAATTACATTTCATTTTCAAGGAATATGCTCATATTCATAAAAAAGCCGACCGGGGTCGGCTTTTGAAATGCTCGCTCTTTCAGCATTCTTAGGAACTTTCATAGAAGACCATCATTTACAGAAAAAGGTTCACCTACGCGAGACAGCT
>CALEMV010000074.1 GCA_937910655.1 uncultured Solobacterium sp. | reverse complement strand
GGTACATATGAAGCAACAGCTGAAGGACGTAATGGTGACGTTACAGTTGCAGTTACAGTTTCAGATTCAAAGATTGAAAAGGTAGAAGTTAAGGACCACAAGGAAACAGCTGGTATCGCTGATGGTGCTTTAGAAGAAGTTCCAGCAGCTATCGTTAAGCAGAATAAGGCTGATGTAGACACTGTTTCTGGTGCTACACTTACTTCTAAAGCAATCATTGAAGCAACTAAGGAAGCTTTAAAGAAGGCAGCTAAGTAAGCGAAAAGAGGGCATTTTGCCTTCTTTTTTTGTAAAAATAAACAATTTCGCATCAAAAATGCGAAAAACATGCATAAATAAGCACTTTTTTAAGATTCACTAGTTGAAAATACATAAAAATCAATTAAAATTAAGTTATCAAAATAAAAGGAGGCCATAAACATGGCAACAGTAAAAGTCGTTACAAAAAAGACATTAGCAGATGATTTAGCAGAAAAATACGGTTTAACAAAGAAGGCTGCTGGAGAAGCAGTTAATTACGTATTTGATGAAATCGCTACAACAATTAAAAAGGGTGGCGAAGTTTCATTAAATGGCTTTGGTAAGTTTACAGTAGTTAAGAAGAAGGCTCGTACTGGTTTAAACCCAGCTACAGGTGAAAAGATTAAGATCAAGGCTACTAAGGCTCCAAAGTTCAAGGCTAGTAAGACTTTAAAGGACTTAGTTAAGTAATTTTATGAGCGGTATATCCGCTCTTTTTTTATGCATGAAGGTATAAAAAAACCTGTGTTGTTATGACACAGGTTTTAATGATTAAGCAATGTATACACGCTTGATAATTACTGGGGTTGTTGGCTTATCACGGAAGTCTGTTGGTGTATTTGCAATCTCATCAACTACTTCTAAACCTTCTACAACATGTCCAAATGCAGCGTAGTTTCCATCTAGATGTGGAGCGTCTGCATGCATGATGAAGAACTGTGAACTTGCGGAGTTAGGATCCATTGCACGAGCCATGGAAATAACACCACGAGTGTGCTTGATAGGATTGTTAAATCCGTTTGAAGCGAATTCACCAACGATGTTTTCCTTGGAACCACCTGTTCCATTTCCAACTGGGTCACCACCTTGAATCATAAATCCAGGGATGATACGGTGGAATGATAATCCATCGTAGAAGCCTTCACTAACAAGTTTGTTGAAGTTAGCAACTGTCTTTGGAGCAGCTGTTTCATCAAGTTCTAACTTGATAACTTTGCCGTTATTCATTTCGATTACGATCATAGTAACCTCCTATTTTAAGTGCCAGATATCGCGGTTGTAGTCTAAGATTGTACGATCACTTGAGAAGAATCCACTCTTAGCAATATTTACTAATGACTTCTTCTTCCATGCTAGACGATCTTCGTAATCAGCTAATACACGATCCTTCACTCTGCAGTATTCTTCAATGTCAAGCAATGTCATAAACCAGTCTTTATTGATTAGGTTATCACGTAAGTCAGATAACATCTGCTTGTCGCCTAACTTAATGAGTTCTGGACTTGTGATGAAGTCTACACATGCATGAATGAGTTGGCTGTTGTTGTAGTAATCAGCTGCGTGGTAACCACTTGTTTCATAGAGCTTGATTACATCATCAGATGAACGTCCGAATGTATAGATGTTATCTTTACCTACTAATTCACCGATTTCAACGTTAGCACCGTCATTTGTACCTAATGTGATAGCACCATTCAACATGAACTTCATGTTACCTGTACCGGAAGCTTCCTTAGAAGCTAGAGAAATTTGTTCTGAGATATCACATGCAGGAATAACTGTTTCTGCCTTTGTTACGTTATAGTTTTGTAACATAACAACCTTGAGGTATGGACTAACTTCTGGATCGTTCTTAATTAAGTCTTGTAAGCAAATAATCAAGTGAATGATATTTTTTGCCATGATGTATGCAGGTGCTGCTTTTGCACCAAAGATTACGGTAATAGGACGAGCTGGCTTTTGACCTGCCTTAATCTGTAGGTACTTATAGATTACCCACAATGCATTCATCTGTTGACGCTTGTACTCATGAAGACGTTTCACTTGGATATCGAAGATAGAACTTGGATTGATTTCAATTCCTTCTTCCTTCTTAATCATATCCGCAAGACGTACTTTATTTGTGTACTTGATATCATCTAACTTCTGTAGTACTGCTGTATCGTTAATATACTTTAATAAGTCTTCTAACTTACTAGCATCCTTACGCCATGCATCACCGATTAATGTATCGATGTAATTTGCAAGATCTGGGTTGCAATGCATGATCCATCTACGGAATGTGATACCGTTTGTCTTGTTATTAAACTTAGAGTGGTAAATGTTATAGAATGGCTTCAATTCTTGGTGTTTTAAGATTTCTGTATGAAGTGCTGCTACACCATTGATAGAATTACTGAAATGCATGTCCATTCTTGCCATGTGTACACGGTGACTATCATCGATGATTGTTAATTCTTTATCACCCTTGAAGGCAATATTTACGGCATAGTCTAAACCACCAATAATTGGAACGAGTTGTGGTACAACTTCCTGTAGATAATCTAGAGGCCACTTTTCTAGCGCTTCGGCAAGAATTGTGTGGTTTGTGTATGCACATGTATTAGCGACAATATCTGCTGCTCTACGGAATGTAATACCTTCATTCATCAATAAACGAATTAATTCAGGAATTACCATAGAAGGATGAGTATCATTAATCTGAATAGAAACGTGCTTATCTAAATCATTGAGGCTGTGTCCCTTTTCTTTTTCTTCCTTGATAATTAATTGAGCAGCGTTACTTACCATGAAGTACTGTTGGTAAATACGTAATAACTGACCGTCTTTATCACTATCATCTGGATAGAGGAATAGTGTTAAGTTCTTATCGATATTCTTCTTATCGAACTTTGTACCATCGTGAACGATACATTCATCAACAGTATCTAAATCGAATAAGTGTAATGTATTCTTGTTTGTCTTATATCCGATGATATCTAAGTCATACATATGTGAGTAGTATGTCTTGCCAGCAAGTTCAACTGGGAAGGATACATCAGTATCACGTAATACTGTAGAACCATATAACCATTCATCTGGAATTTCGTGTTGCTTTCTGTCCTTGAATTCCTGACGGAATAAACCAAGGTGATAATTTAGACCAACACCATCACCCTGTAAGTTTAAAGTAGCGATGGAATCTAAGAAGCAGGCAGCTAAACGACCTAGACCGCCGTTACCAAGTGAAGGTTCCTTTTCAAAACTTTCAACTGTGCGGATGGATTTGCCATTCTTAGATAATAACTTTGCTAATTCATCGTATAGACCTAAGTTAATTAAATTCTTACCTAACTGTTTACCAATGAGGAATTCTGCACTGATGTAGTACAACTTCTTTTCACCTGTAATCTTCTTAACATGATCTTGTTCTTCCTTTACGATAGCAACAATCGCATCATAAAGTTCTCTGTCAGTGGCATTTTTAATCTGCTTTTTCAAGCTTGACTCAAGTTTTTTCTCTAATGTCATGAGTATCTCCTTTATCAAAATAATTAAGACCATAGACAACTATACCATAAATGAGAAAAAAGTGAATTCTATTCACTTGACATGGAAAAATATTACGTCATGGGTTAATATTTAAATTGAAAGCGGAGTTAAATGAATAGTAATATGAGAAAAGCAGGAATTTTAATGCCAGTCGCATCTCTGCCTGGCCGCCACGGATGTGGTACTTTTGGAAAAGAAGCATATGATTTTGTGAAGATGATGCACCAGTCGGGTCTGGGCATCTGGCAGTTGTTGCCATTAAACCCTTTAGGATATGGAAATTCACCTTATCAGCCGTATTCATCTTATGCGGTTGATGAGCTCTATATATCATTAGATGTATTAGCGCAACAAGGTTTATTAGAGAAGGTGCCTTCCTATCATCGTAACGATGATGCAATTCAGTATGAGAAAGTTCGCCAGTATCATGATAAGTATTTGCGCCTTGCCTATCAGAAGTTTGAAAAGGACGAGGCATATGAATCCTTTATCAAGAAGCCTTGGGTAAAAGAGTATGCAATCTTTAAGACTTTTAAAGTTGCGAATCACTTAAGACCTTGGATTGAGTGGGATAAGGACCAGAAAGATTATCCAATCAATCAGACATTAGACTTATCAAAGTATGGTGATGAAATTGCATACCAGATGTTCTTGCAGTTTGTGTTGTACCAACAATGGCATGCTCTTAAGAAGTATGCAAATAGTTTAGGGATTCAAATGGTGGGTGATATCCCATTCTACGTAGGTTTAGATTCTGCGGATGTTTGGGCACACCGTGAAAACTTCTTGTTAGATCAAGATGGTAGACCAACATTTATCGCTGGTGTTCCACCTGATTACTTTTCAGCGACAGGACAAAGATGGGGCAATCCTATCTATGACTGGAAGTTTATGAAGAAAGATAAATTTACATTCTGGATTGAACGTTTATCATACATGGGAAAGATGTTCGACGTTGTTAGAGTCGATCACTTCCGTGCCTTTGATACATATTGGAAGATTCCAGCAGATTGTCCAACCGCGATTGAAGGTGAGTGGATTGAAGCACCTGGATATGAGTTGTTTGATACATTATTCAAACAATATCCAAACCTTACTATCGTTGCGGAAGATTTAGGAGATTTACGTCCAGAAGTATTGGAATTAAGAGATCACTACAAGTTTAGAGGTATGCGTATTGTGCAATTCACATTTGACCCTGAGGGCATGGAAGAAGATAAAACTCATCTATTGGTATATACTGGGACTCATGACAACGATACGACATATTCCTGGTATTGCAAACAACCTGCTTCTTTAAGAAGAAAGATGCGTCAATACCTATGGAAACACGGATATCGCAAGCATAGCTTTGTCGATGATGTGATTGACTATTCGTTGGATAGTAATGCGGACATGGTAATTATTCCGATGTCAGACTGGATCCATGCTGGTAGCCAAGCACGCTTAAACATGCCTGGAAGCGTAGGTGCTCCAAACTGGATGTGGCGGATGAAAGATTTACGCGCATTTGCGAAACGTATCAAACAAATAAGGTCAGACTTAGTACGAGCTGATCGTATCAATCACGACTAAGAAGGTTAACAAAAATGGATATTATCTTAAATATTATTAAATCTGTAATTTTTGGAATTGTACAGGGTGTGACAGAGTTTCTGCCTATCAGTTCAACAGGTCATTTAATTTTATTACAGACGTTTATGCCTTTGAATGTCTTTACCGATCCTGAAAAAAACAAAGCCTTCTGGGATGTATACAAGGTCGTGATTCAGTTCGGCAGTATTTTGTCTGTACTGCTTTTGTATTGGAAGCGTTTATGCCCACTTGGCAAAAACGTATCAGAGCCAAAGAAAAAGAATATCTACCACACATGGCTAATGGTTATCGTGGCATCCATTCCATTAGTAGCAGGAATGTTACTGAATGATTGGATTGACAATGTGATGAGTGCACCATATATCATCGGTATTACTTTGATTCTCTACGGTATCTTGTTTATATGGATGGAGAATAGAGAAAAGAAGTTTACAGTTGAACATGTCAGTCAAATCACACCTAAGAAAGCCTTCGGTGTTGGTATGTTCCAGATTTTGGCTTTGGTTCCAGGAACTAGTCGTTCTGGTAGTACAATCTTTGGTGCAACTTTATTAGGATTTAATCGTGCAACAGCTGCAGAGTTCTCATTCTTTATGGCAATTCCAGCAATGTTTGGCGCAAGCCTTTTAAAGATTATCAAAGCAGACTTCTCATTCGGCTTTTGGCCACTCATGATTTTACTCATTGGTACAGTGGTTTCCTTTATCGTTTCAATTATTGCGATTCGTACCTTAATGAACTACATTCGTAAGAATGACTTCAAGGTATTTGGCGTATATCGTATTATTCTCGGAATTATCGTCCTGATTCTCTGCATTACACGCTTTATAGCATAGAACGGCGGTATTATGAAAGAAATTATTACTCTTGGCGGTCTATTTTTAGAAGGGTTATTATCATTCTTCTCACCATGTATTCTTCCACTTGTTCCGTTATACATTGGCTACCTTACAAATGGTTCCATGATGACAGACGAGAATGGACAGGTACGTTATGATCGAATGAAAACACTGATTCTAACAATTGGATTCGTCTTAGGAATCTCGACAGTGTTCGTGATTGCAGGACTTGGATCTAGTGCATTAGCAGCAGTATTCAAGCAATACACATTGCAGTTTCAAATTGCAGGTGGTGTATTACTAGTCATCCTTGGTCTAGCAAATCTACACATTATCAATATTCCTTTCTTGAATCAGACACACCAAAAGACAATGCGTGTAGAAGGTGGGATGACTTTCTTCAAAGCATTTGCGTTGGGATTTGTGTTTAGTTTTGCATGGTCTCCATGCGTAGGTCCATTATTGGCCCAAGCAATCTTACTAGCATCTACTGCTACAAACGGACTTGGTTGGCTATATATTGCGGCTTATGCATTAGGATTCATCGTTATCTTCTTACTCATTGGATTCTTTACAGAAGAAATATTGAATCTAATCAAACGTAATAAGAATGTTGTGAAGTATACAGGTATCGCAAGTGGAGTTCTTGTCTTGGCAATGGGATGCTTTATGTTATTCCGTGGTTTCAGCACAATGAATGCTCTCCAAAATAGTGGTTCCTCAGCACCAGCTGAAACAACAACAGTTGATGATTCCAAATCAAAGGAAGATACTTCTACAAAAGAAGACACTTCAAACAAGGAAGATACATCTTCAAAAGAGAATTCAGATGCCTCTTCCCAAACTGCAATTGAAAAGTATAACTTCGCGTTAGTGGATGGTGAAGGTAATGTTCATAATCTCAGCGATTACAAGGGAAAGACAATTGTCATGAACTTCTTTGGCACATGGTGTCATTACTGTAACGAAGAATTTGGAAGTTTACAGAAGATTAATGATGAGATGAAGGACGATGTTCAAGTACTTATGATTGCGGCTCCTGGCCTGAATGGTGAGGGTACTATCTCTGACGTTGAGGAGTACATGAAGAAGAAGGGATATAACTTTACAATTCTTTATGACACAACTTTAGAGATGACGAGAACTTATAAGGTAAGTGGTTATCCAACAACGTATGTTGTTCGTCCATCCGGTGAATTCTTAGGATATGTACCAGGCTATGTATCTGAAGAACAATTGCGTAAC
>CALEMV010000073.1 GCA_937910655.1 uncultured Solobacterium sp. | reverse complement strand
ATAGAATAAATCCTCCTGTTGATATATTATCACATCAGTAATTTAGATATAAAATCAAAATATTTGAAATAGGCTTTGTTGTGACAAAATCTAGTGTTATGAACGTGTAGATTGTCGTTAGACAAGGATATTAAAGTAGCCTAATTATGATATAATACATAGGTTATTAGGAGTTTTTGCATGGCGAATAGATATGATGATAACAGTATTCAAATTTTAGAAGGTTTAGAGGCAGTTAGAAAGCGTCCTGGTATGTATATCGGCTCTACCGATAGTAGAGGATTACATCATCTAATTTGGGAAATCGTTGATAATTCCATCGATGAAGCGTTAAACGGTTATGGTAAGAAAATCCAAATTACGTTAGAGGCAGATGGTAGTGTCACTGTTCAGGACGAAGGTCGTGGTATGCCTATCGGTCAACATGCCAGCGGTGTGAATACATTGCAGGTTATTTTTACTGTGCTCCATGCTGGTGGTAAGTTCTCTAGTGAAGGAGGCTATAAGACAGCGGGTGGTTTACATGGCGTAGGTGCCTCTGTTGTAAATGCGCTAAGTGAATGGCTAACTGTAGAGGTTGCACATGATGGGGAACTCGTCCGTATGGAATTTGCGGATGGTGGTAAGAAGATTGGTAAGCTAGAACATCTAGGTAAGACCAATCGTACTGGTTCTACGGTACGTTTCAAACCAGATCCACGTATCTTCTCTACAACTGAATACAAGTATGATGTTGTGTGTGAAAGAGCACGTGAAGAAGCTTTCTTGTTAAGTGGAATTGCGATGGTCGTTAGCGATAAGCGCAATAAGAAAAATGAAACAGAAACATATCTATACGCAGATGGATTAACAGCTTTCTTAGAATACTTACATGAAGATCGCAATGTCTTAATGAACCCAGTGAAATTCAGTGGGGAAGCTAATGGTATCCAAGTCGAAGCTGCTTTCCAATATACAGATGATTATCAAGAGAATACTTACAGTTTCGTTAACCTTGTTCGCACTAGCGATGGTGGTACACACGAAGTTGGTTTTAAGGGTGCTTTTACAAAAGCTATCAATGACTATGCAAGAAAATATGGCCTATTAAAGGCGAAGGATAAAAACCTGGAAGGTGGAGATGTACGTGAGGGTCTTACAACAATCCTTTCTGTATCTGTCCCTGAAGGATTATTACAGTTTGAAGGACAGACCAAGAGTAAGCTTGGAACTCCACAAGCGAAAACTGCAGTAGAAGCAGTTGTCTCTGAGAAGTTATCCTTCTGGTTAGAAGAAAATCGAAATCAATCCGATACATTAGTACGTAAGATGTTAAAGGCATCCCTTGCCCGTATCGCTGCACGCAAGGCAAGAGATGAAATCCGTAAGGGTAAGCGTGTTGGTAAGGGTGAAAAGGTATTATCTGGTAAGCTAGCACCTGCACAGACAAAGGATGCTCGTATAAAGGAACTATTCTTGGTCGAGGGTGATTCTGCCGGAGGTTCCGCAAAACAAGGAAGAGATTCTCATTATCAAGCAATCTTGCCACTACGTGGTAAGGTATTAAACACTGAGAAATGTACACTCGCCGATATTGAAAAGAATGAAGAGTTAAATACATTAATCTATACATTAGGTGCAGGTGTTGGTCCTGACTTTGACTACGAGGAATCGAATTATGGCAAAGTTATTATCATGACCGATGCGGATGATGATGGATCTCATATTCAGATTTTATTACTAACATTCTTCTATCGCTACATGCGTCCACTGTTAGAGCAGGGAATGGTATATATCGCCTTACCTCCACTCTATAAAGTGACAAAGGGTAAGACGACAGAATATGTCTACAGTGATCAAGAATTAGATGCTTTACGTCGTAAACTTGGTAAAGTGGAAATTCAACGCTATAAGGGTTTAGGTGAAATGAACGCTACGCAGTTATGGGAGACAACAATGGATCCATCCCAACGTACACTAATTAAAGTGGGTATCAGTGATGGTGTAAAGGCTGAACGTCGTGTAACTGTACTCATGGGAGATAAAGCAGAATTGCGTCGTAAGTGGATTGAAGATAACGTTTCATTTACATTAGAAGATACATTTGACTTGGAGGGCTAATGGTTAAGAAGAAGACAATCGTTGACAATACAAAATATAGACCAGAGCTACTCGAAGATATTATGGGAGCTGGCTTTGGTAGATATGCCAAATATATTATTCAAGAGCGTGCATTACCAGATGCGCGTGATGGTTTAAAGCCAGTACAGCGTAGAATTTTATATGCGATGTACCATGATGGAAATACATGGGACCATGCATACCGCAAGTCTGCTAAGACAGTCGGTCTTGTAATCGGTAACTATCACCCACATGGTGATACTTCTGTATACGATGCGATGGTACGTATGTCTCAAGATTGGAAGGTACGGTTACCACTCATTGACATGCATGGTAATAACGGTTCTATTGATGATGACCCAGCAGCTGCGATGCGTTATACCGAAGCTAGACTTGCCAAGGTTACACAAGTCATGGAAGAAGACTTGGATAAGAATACCGTTGAAATGGCACCGAACTTCGATGACACAGAACATGAACCAACAGTACTTCCTGTACCGTTTCCTGTCATGCTAGTCAATGGTGCGACAGGTATTGCGGCAGGTTATGCCACAAACATGCCACCACATAACTTAAATGAAGTGGTGGATGCGACAATCTATCGTATTCAAAATCCAGAGAGTTCTTTGACAGACGTGATGGATATTTTAACTGGTCCTGACTTTCCAACTGGCGGTATCGTACAAGGTGAGGCAGGTATCCGTGATGCCTTTACAACAGGTAAAGGTAGAATTGTTGTGCGTTCTAAGTGTGAAATTCATGAGGAGAAATCTTGCCAACAAATCATTGTCACAGAAATTCCTTATGAAGTTGTCAAAGGACAGCTTGTTAAGAAGATGGATGAAATTCGTGTTTCGAAAGATATCGATGGTATCTTAGATGTACGTGATGAATCTGACCGTGAAGGGTTACGTATTGTCGTTGATGTTCGTAAGGATATCGACGCCAATATGATTCTCAATTATTTCTATAAGAATACAGACCTACAGGTCTACTATAACTACAATAACGTCGCAATTATTGATAAGCGTCCTGTCCAGGTAGGTTTACTTGGACTATTAGATGCGTTTATCGCGTTCCGTAAGGAAGTCGTATTACGTCGTTCACGCTATGAGTTAGATAAGATGGAAGCTCGTTGTCATATCATTGAAGGTTTGATGAAGGCTGTTTCAATCTTAGATGAAGTGATTCGTATTATTCGTGCTTCCCAAGATAAGGGTGATGCGAAACGTAACTTGATGAATGAATTTGGCTTTGATGAACCACAGTCTGAAGCTATTGTTTCCTTACGTCTATATCGTTTATCCAATACGGATATTATTACATTACGCGAAGAGTTTGCGGAACTTGTCAATCAGATTGAAGAGACAAAAGCAATCATTGAAAATGAAAATGTATTGCATTCCGTAATTATCAAGGAATTACGAAATGTGAAGAAAGAGTATGGTCAAGAACGTCGTACACGTATTGAAGCTGAAGTTGAAGAAATCAACTATGATAAGACAGCGATGATTGCAAATGAGCGTGTTGTAGTGACTGTCAGTCGTGATGGTTATCTCAAGCGTGTATCTATGCGTAGCTATAACGCAGTAGGTGACCAAGAAACAGCCATCAAAGATGGAGACGTACTGATTGGTACAACAGAGTGCGATACACTCGATACATTATTACTATTTACATCCAAAGGTAATTACGCATCTATTCCAGTTTGGCAAATTGAAGAAGGTAAATGGAAAGATGTTGGTATGCATCTAAATAAAGTTGTACGTATCGATGGAGAAGACAAGATTAAGAATGCAATTCTTATCAAGAGTTTCGATACGTATGCATGGATTGTGACAGTCAGTTCTGCTGGTCAAATCAAGAAGACTCCAGTGAATAACTGGCAAGTAGAGCGTAACAATAAAGTCATGACAGCGATGAACCTTGGTAAGGGTGCAGAGATGATCAATGCCTTTATCGCCTATAGTAACCAACAGATTTTGATGGTAAGTAAAGATGGTTATTCTTATCGCTTTGCGATTGAAGATATTCCAGCCACAGGTGTAAAGTCTAAGGGTGTTAAGGCAATGAACCTTGGTAAGGGGGATGAATTAGCATGGGGTTGTGTAATGAATGCAGAAGATCCAGCTGTCCTCTATATGACAAATGTTGGTCAGATGAAGCGTGTTCATACGGAAGAAATTGTCTTTGGTAATCGTCCGATGAAGGGTAATCTCATTTGTAAACGTCTAAAGACAAATCCAAGTATCGTAACACTTGCTAAGGCAGTTAGTGCAGGAGAAGAGTTAATCTTCAAGGATCCAGAAAGACAAGTATTGCGTGCATCTGAAATACCACTCAAACCACGTGAAAGTGGATTTGGTTCACCACTTGTTTTGAAAGATGGATGGAATCTATACCGTGGTATTGATGAATGTCGTATTATTGATATACCAACAGACGCAGATAACGAAGTACATGAAGATGTAGAACGTTTGAGTTTATTTGATGAAAAGGAAGGCTGATCATGACAGTATGTAAAGGTTGCGGTGCAGTATTACAGACAACTGATTCAAAAGCGATTGGTTATAGTCCAAAGGCGGACGCAGAGTATTGTCAAAGATGTTTTCGTTTGATTCACTATGATGATTTAACAATCTCCATGAAGACAGGTATCGATCCAGTTGCGATTGTGAATCGTATTGCAAGGATGGATGCGCTAATTCTATGGGTGATTGATCTATATGATTTTGAGGCAGGTATTATTAACGGGATTAACCGTAAATTTGCTAATAAAGATATCGTGATGGTTGCGACAAAGAGAGACTTATTACCTGCATCATGTGGAGAAGAGAAGATCGCACATTTTGTCTTTGGACGACTTAAAGATTTGGGTATCCGCATTGAACGACTTATTCTTGCGTCCAAAGAAGAAAAGATGGGTGTCGAAGAAATCAAAGAATGTGTTGATGAACTCGCAAATGGCAGAAAAATAGTTGTGATAGGAAAAGCCAACTCTGGTAAAAGCACCCTCATCAACAACTTGATGTCTACACAAGTTCTAACCACATCTAGATATCCAGGTACTACATTAGAATTCAATGAATTAGAAATTGATGGACATACTTACATTGATACACCTGGTATTGAAATTGATCATAGTATGTTAATGGAAGTTAATGAGGCAGATTTAAAGACTATCATGCCAAGCAAGAGTGTAAAACCACAGGTGTTCCAACTGCGTGGTGAGCAAAGCTTCTTTGTAGGAGGCTTATCACGTCTAGATTTATCAGGTTGTAATCATGCAAGTTGCGTATGGTATTTGAGTAATCGTCTCAACGTTCATCGTACCAATGGCAACTACGCAGATGAAAAATGGAATACACATGTTGGAACATTGTTTGTGCCAACAGCTATTGAAACAGAAATGAAGAAGTATACAATTCATAAGGACATGCCAAAGGTAGACATCGTGATTGATGGCTTAGGATGGGCATGTGTAAGTGGAGAGGTCAGTACAATTACAGTACATGTACCAAAGAGTGTCAGTGTGACAT
>CALEMV010000072.1 GCA_937910655.1 uncultured Solobacterium sp. | reverse complement strand
CACCAACTGCTGCGAATACAAATGGCTTCATCAAGCGTAGGTTGACACCGAAGATTGCTGGTTCTGTAATACCTAAGGATGCAGAGAGTGCGGATGGAATAGCAACTGTCTTACGCTTAGCGTTCTTTGTCTTTAGACCTACAGCTAAGCAGGCACCAAATTGTGCAAAGTTTGCGGCAGAAGCGATTGGCATCCATGTGTTTAATGCACCAGTACTGAGCATTCCTAACTCAATTGTGTTGTACATGTGGTGTAGACCCATGACAACTGTGATAGGGTAAAGAGCACCCATTGCTAGAGCACCAAATGGGTTGGCAACTAGTACTGTTGCGGCAGATAATACCCAACTTTCAAGTGTTGCGAAGATTGGTCCAATAACCATGAATGTAGCTAAAGCAGTTACGATTACAGTTGTAAGTGGTGTTACAAATAAGTCGATCATCTCAGGTACAACTTTGTGTAGCTTGATTTCAATCTTACTCATAACCCATACTGCGATAACAACAGGAATAACATGTCCTTGGTAACCTAACTGATTGACTTGTCCAAGCGTATAGCCAAAGATGTTAATCCCTTTACCAAATAGATACCAAACATTATATCCATTTGCGGCATTCCAACCGTTTGTAAGTGCAGGGTGGACCATCATTAGTCCAATAACTGCACCTAAGAAGATATTCCCACCAAATACATGTGCTGCAGATACCGCAACAAGTACTGGTAAGAATGCAAAGGATGTATTAGAAGCCATGTCTAAGAACGCATACCAGTCTGTCGAGGCAAAGGAAGGAATTGCCTTACCTAAAGCTTCTACAAGCCCCATCATTAAACCGGCAGCTACGATAGCTGGTAGGATAGGTACGAATACATCGCCGAGTGTTTTGATTAATTGTTTCCACCATGGCATCTGCGAAGCTGCCGTAGCTTTTACATCTTCTTTACTGCCACCAGTCACTCCACTGATCGCAATGAATTCATCGTAAACCTTATTTACAGTACCGGTACCGATAATAATCTGCAATTGTCCACTAGAATTAAATACCCCTTGAACACCCTGTACGTTCTCTAATGTCTTTACGTCGACTTTACTGTTGTCCGCAATGACGAGACGTAAGCGTGTAGCACAGTGTGCAGCACTGATAATGTTGTCTTTACCACCAAGTGTCGCAAAGATTTCCTCTGCACATTTTCTATAGTTTAGTTCCATAAATGAGCCCCCTTCTTTTTTGTTTCATAGCTCGGTATCATTTTACAATAAAAACGAAAAAGAGAAATAGTTGATTGTTGTAAAATGACACAATGAATATGTTAATACGACAAAGAAAAAGCATAAGAACACTTACTCTTATGCTTTATTGTCAATACGATATTGATTTGGTGTGCTACCTGTATGTTTCTTGAAGAACGTATAGAAGTAGTTAGAGTTTTCAATGCCTAGTTTTGATGAGATTTCTAACGTAGATAAATCTGTTTCAACGAGTAGTTTCTTTGCGAGTTCGACACGACTGACATTGATATATTCTTTCATCGACATTGCATACTGTGATTTGAAGATTCGATTTAAGTACGTTGCGTTATAATCCATTGATAATGCGACGCTATCTGCAGTTAAATCAGTATCACATAAGTGTTGGTCGATATAATTCTTTGCATTAGAGATTAGATCGAGTATCTTCTCTTCTTTCATATCCGTAAGATACTGACTGTATGCATGCATGAGATGTAGAATATACTGATTAATCTCTTGAATGTCTGTGGTCGTACTCAATTTATTTTCAAACTGATACGTTGGTAAACTTGGAATCGAAGAGATAGAACGGATGCGGTCACGTAAGCCAGAATATAACTTTGTATAGAAGAATTGTAGGGAATTATAGTGTAAGGATTTCATTAGATTAAACCACTCTTGGAAAGCTATCGTAATCTCTTCCTTGCAACCGTGTTCAACTGTATAGAGTAAACGTTGTTCGGTTTCTTGAATTGTAGAGAAGTTTGTCATAAAGTGAGGCATATCAGACTCACGATAGAAGAATTTTGTGGAATCGAGAATACGCAAGAAATATAATTGCGATAATTTTTGATATGAAGTATAGACTTTTGATAGTGGTTTAGCATCACCTAGGAATACTTTGATATGATGTGTTTTTGCGTAATTCGATAGTGCCTCAACGTTTACTTCATTTGTAATAACAGTATAGAGGTTATTGATGGAATGTACTTCTTTTTTCTCACCGAATAGAGTGAGAATATGATTGTTTGATAAACTATCTAAGATACAAATATAAATATCTTTTGTTGTATCAAAGTCGAGGGAGTTTCTTAGAAGAGGTAGCTTTTGGTTTAAGAGCAACTTGGTCAGATAATCCTGTTTGGCTTTATGAGTCGCTTCTTCCATCTTGTGTTGTTGGTCATGAATCCAAAGTGTAACTGCGTTATTAACGGAGTTTTTTGAAGAAGACTTCAGTTCAAACTTATCCATAATTTCATAAAGTGGTGTGTAGTAGTACTTATTAATAAAGTAACCTAGTATCACTATCAAGATAAAGTTGATTACAATAATCTCTAAGAATAAAGGAACATAGGAAGAGAAACGGTTGATGATACTGTTTGATTTTACCTGTTTTGCGATATAGAGATTGTAGTCTGGTTGATATGAGCAGAAGTATACATCATCATCGAT
>CALEMV010000071.1 GCA_937910655.1 uncultured Solobacterium sp. | reverse complement strand
ATCCATTTCCATATAGTGGAATTAAACTTGCATCTTCAATTTCAGCTTTGAATCTTGGATCTGATTCCTCAATAGGCAAATCAAATGTGTAACGGTTATACCATAATGTTTCCCATGGGCGATCACCATCAGGATTATTTACTGGAAACACTGCGTTCTTAACAGTGAATTCAGAGCCATCTGCTGTATCAATTAGAGTTACTTCCTTAGCATAAAGAAATTTATCTTCATAACCTATAGGAGTTGGACTTCCATCACCCATCTTGAAAACATCATAGGCATCAACACTTGCCCAATTCTTAATCTTTACTCTCTTTCCATTATTTGCATCACTAGACTCGATTGTGTATTCATAGTCTTGATCAATATTAACCTTTGTACTACGAGACTGGAATAAAGAAGTATAGTTATTCACACCCGGGAATGTGTAGCCGTTTGTTGGTTGAGTAACTGCTACCTTACCAATATTTGTTGTGTCATTATTTTGTGGTTGAGTAGCCAAAAACGCTTGAATCTTAGCTTCTTCATCTGCTGTTAATGCTGCTTGCGCATATGTATGGATTGCACTTCTAGACGCTAGTGTTGGTGTCATCAATAGCGCAAGTCCTAAAGCTGCACTACTGACGATCTTTCTCTTATTAGATGCCTTCATTTCTTCCCTCCTTCGACGCATACTCTTTCGTCGGTTTCCTTTTCTCAAGCATTTAGAGTAATTTCATCTACATTTTTTGTATGTAAATCCCCTTGTAGTTTCCACTTTATAGATATATCTTGAGTTATCCCTTTAATGATATCTAACAAACATATAGGCTAGCAATCAATATGCCTACTCTAAATTATTAATATTTTCTTAATATATATTCTTTGTGATAGGTTTATATAACTTTGCTTCTCTTTGTATATAATAAGCCAAAATTACTATCCTAATTATCATGAAAGTATGCTACTTATTCAAATTCATAAAATTTCATATAATTGTATCTTTTTACTGTAGATAAAAGGTAGAAACAGTGGATAAGAGAAATTAACTTTCATCTACTATCTCTACCTTTTTGCATCATATTAAAGTGTTTTTACTTACAAATTATCTTGCAAACTTTTTCTTTTCAATCATTGTAATGATTGCTGCCATGAGTGAGATTACAAAGATACTTGCATATGCCATCGGATTAACGTGGTCTGCTGTCTTTGGTGTCTCCTTGGAGTTTGTAATTGTAAATCCTGTTTGTACGTCGCCTGTGATCTTTGTCTTATATCCAGGGATTAATACTTCATCAACTGTATATACGATTTCACGTCCATTTTCATACTTGTCTAGATTAGCGAATGTATGCTTCCACTGATTAGCTGCCGTTAGTTGTACTGTATCAACCTTAACGCCATCTGCGTATAGATTTACTGTAACGCTATCTGTTGCAGGTCCTACCCATACCTTAGTAACCGGGATATCCAACTTACCTGTGATCGTATTTGTGACTGTAAAGCCTGTAGCTGCATTTCCTGAAATTGCAGAATCATAGTTAGAGATTGGCTCTTCTGTAAGTGTATAAACGATTTCTGTACCGTTATTATACTTATCAAGGTTAGCGAATACATGTACCCAGTTATTTGCCGCATTTAGTGTTACGGAATCCTTTTCAACGCCATCTGCGTAAAGTGTTACCTTTGCAGAAGTAGCTTCTGGTCCTACCCATACCTTAGTAACTGGAATGTTTACCTTACCAGTGATCGTGTTTGTGATTGTAAAGCCGTTTGCTGCATCTCCTGTGATTGCCTTTGTGTAATTTGTAACAGGAGTCTCATCAACTGTATAAACAATCTCATGTCCATCATTTGCATACTTATCTAAGTTTGTAAATGTATGTGTCCAGTTATCTGCTGCTGTTAATGTAACAGTTTCTTTCTCTATACCATCTGCGAATAACTTGATTGTTACAGAAGCGGCTGGTGTTCCCACCCATGTCTTTGTAACATCTACAGATGTCTTTTCTGTATTTGTATTTGTGACTGTAAAGCCATTGGCTGCATCTCCTGTAACGACTGAATCATAGTTAGCAATAGGCTCTTCTGTAACTGTATAAACGATTTCTGTACCGTTGTTATACTTATCTAAGTTTGTAAATGTATGTGCCCAACCATTTGCAGCGTTGAGTGTTACAGAATCCTTTTCAACACCATCCGCAAATAAAGTTACCTTAGCAGAAGAAGCTTGTGGTCCTACCCATACTTTAGTGACTGGTACAGATACTTTACCTGTGATTGTATTTGTAACTGTAAATCCAGTAGCTGCTGTTCCAGAAATACCCTTTGTATAATTTGGAACATCAACTTCGTCTACTGTGTATACAATCTCGTGACCGTCTGTTGTATCAAACTTAGGAAGATTACTGAATGTATGTGTCCAGTTATCTGCAGCTGTTAATGTAACTGTTTCCTTCTCTGCACCATCAGCCAATAGTTTGATTGTTGCAGAAGTTCCTGCAGTACCTACCCATGTCTTTGTGACTGGAATATTGATTGTTGCAGTGTTTGTATTCTTAACAGTAAATCCAGTAGCTGCTGTTCCAGAAATATCTTTTGCATATCCAGCAACTGGTGTTTCATCAACTGTATAGGCAATCTCGTGACCATCTGCTGCATACTTATCCAAGTTAGTGAATGTATGTGTCCAGTTGTCTGTTGCAGTTAATGTAACTGTTTCCTTCTCTGCACCATCAGCATATAACTTGATAGTTACAGAAGCTGCTGGTGTTCCTACCCAAGCTTTCGTAACTTTGACAGTAGTCTTTTCTGTATTTGTATTTGTAATTGTAAAGCCTGTTGCCATATCACCACTGACTACACCATTATAGTTAGCGATAATATCTTCCTTTACAGTGTATTTAATTTCAGTAGTTGTTCCTGGCTTGTACTTTCTCAAGTTAGTAAATGTATCTTCCCAGTTATTTGCGGCATTCAATATAACTGTCTTACCTGTATCTACATCATCTGCATAAAGATGTACTGTAACAGCTGATCCTATAGGACCTACCCATTGTTTTGTGGCCTTAACAGAAATCTTGATTGGGTTGTCTTTAACAGTCTGAATCACATTTGTAGTGGAATTTACTGTTAATGTAAATTCTTCTGTGCTTAATTCATAACCGGCAGGAGCTGTCTTCTCTTTCACTTTATATGTACCAGCCACAAGAGCAGGTGATGTTACCGTACCATCTGCAGCCGTAGTAAGATCAAACTTACTTCCATCTGGTTTTGTAACTTCAAATACTGCATTTGCTAGAACAACAGTATTATCTTCTGCATCAACCTTAACTAGCTTAATTTTATTCGCTAAGATACCAACGCCTGTTCCACCAGCAGCTTCTTTTTTAAAGGAAATAAATTTTTCATCTACTTTATTGTTATTAGATGTAAGTTTAACGTTATTTCTTAGATTGGTACCCGGAGTATAAGTTGTTCTATACTCTAGTTTATATTGTTCTCCATTTATGTTTCCTAGGTTGATTGTAAATGTTTGATCATTATTCGAGAATACAATCTTATCTGATAAATCAATTCTGACACGATTATTTTCGTTTAAATCACTAGTGTAGTTTACACGAAACAAGCGAAAGCTTTCTTTAACAAATTTTTCTGTTGTTCCTACTAGTGTATCTGTCACAACAGCATTTGGAAAGTTAGCTTTTTTGTAATTAATACGTACTCGCCACTCTGCTTCATTGATTGATGCCGCTCCAAAACTATACTTATGTAGTACTTCATTACTATTTCCTGTAGGACCACC
Source organism: uncultured Solobacterium sp. (assembly GCA_937910655.1). GTDB lineage: Bacteria > Bacillota_I > Bacilli_A > Erysipelotrichales > Erysipelotrichaceae > Bulleidia. The sequence goes on along the minus strand of CALEMV010000071.1, from coordinate 174 downwards.
ATCTACTTTAAATTGAAATGGTGTTGTTTTCCCGCCAGCTTCTATATCAAAGTTATTTTTTTGATTCACTGTAACTTTATCTTTATTGAAATTGGCATTCATGCCCAAGGTTCCATTAATATTGTATCTACCATTTACATAATTGGTAAATGTAACTTTAATCTCAGCACCACC
>CALEMV010000070.1 GCA_937910655.1 uncultured Solobacterium sp. | reverse complement strand
CCATTATCTATTAGATAAAGTTTGGAATTCATTGGATAAAGATAATTCAAGGAAAAAATAATATCTACCTTCTTAATTGATATTGAAATATGATATAGAGAAGTGTTAAAATTCCAGTTAGATATAACTAACTGGAATTTTTTAATTATTGGAGGGTTAAAAATATGGGAAAGGGTCATCTGCCAATTTTAGGTGTTGGACCACTGTATGTTATCACTATTATTTTGATGACAGTTCTAGGTATCATTCTTTCTATTACAGGCATAATTCCAACCATTACATTTACTATTTTACGATGGATATGTATCCTAATTGGTATTTTGTGTTTCGCTATTGGAATTACTCTTTGGCTGAGGGCAGTTATAATCGATAAGCTTGATACACATATCATAAAGAATGAGTTGGTAACTACCGGTGTTTATGCATATGTAAGAAATCCAGTATATAGTGCGTTCATGTTTGTGTGCACAGGAGTTCTATTGATTTATGGCAATCTAGTATTGTTATTATTACCAATTATTTACTGGGGATTTATGACTGTATTAATGAAGTCAACGGAAGAAAAATGGTTAGAAGATTTATATGGACAAGAGTATATCCAATACCTTCAACGCGTAAACCGTTGTATTCCATGGAAAAGGAAAAAGTTATGAATGATACAAGTTCCTTACAAGGAGTAGAGGATACCTTGTACATTCCTTTATATGCGAGAATATATGCATCTAAGAGATTTCCTGATTATTTCTATGATGAAAAAGCATTATTATTTGAACATAATATCTCTCTAAGGACAATTGCGCAGAATACATTTGAGTATGGCAATATGGCTAGCGTTTGCAGACAGCAGATCATTGATAAAAAGATTATTTCATTTTTAGAACATAACCATGCATGCAATGTTATATTTCTGGGTGCCGGCTTAGAAACAGCATACTTCCGCATTAGAAATAATTGTTCTAACTTCTATGAAGTAGATTTGGAACATGTAATTGCAGAGAGAGAAAAACTTCTTGGTCATGGTAAAAATGAGATACTCATTGGTTGTGATATGTTCTCAATGGAGTGGGTTAAATACTTAGATACCTCTAAGCATACATTGATTGTTTTAGCAGGCGTATTTCAATATTTTACAAAAGATAGAATTATCCATTTTATCCGTCAAATAAAAAGTAGTATTCCAAAATGTGAAATGGTATTTGATGCAACAGATAGTATTGGATTAAAGCGCGCAAATATATTTGTTAGAAGAACTGGTAATGTGAATGCGGAGATGTATTTTGCGATAGACAATCCAAATGAATTCGCAAAGGAAACTAAAACAAAACTTGTTAGTGTAAGTGGATTCTTTACGGATGCTCTGAAACAATGTAGAGGATTAAAACTTATATCCAAGATTATGATGTTTTTTTCAGATAGATTAAAACGAACCATGGTAACTGTCTCTTATACACATATGACGCTGCCGACGAGCGATCTAGTGTAGATCT
>CALEMV010000069.1 GCA_937910655.1 uncultured Solobacterium sp. | reverse complement strand
GTATTACGTGATTTAATGCAGTCAAATGAGTTTTCACTGATTGAGTTAAAGCATATCTATCGTCAAGAATCCGATAGTGATGTTATTAATTTAGCGCATGCCATCAATACTGGAAATGTGAATGTTGAGGAATATCATCATGATGTGAAGTTCTTTGCATGCATGCCAGAAGATATTCGCCGAAATATTTTGATGATGGTTGAAGATGCATTGCAGAAAGGTTATTCGATAGATGATATTCAGATATTATCTCCAATGTACGCAGGAGTTGCAGGTATCGATTACCTAAACAATGCTTTGCAGGAGGCGTTTAATCCTCCTGCAAAGGATAAAGCAGAAGTTAAGTCGGGATACATGACTTTCCGTGAAGGTGATAAGATTTTGCAGTTAAAGAATCAACCGGATGATGATGTATACAATGGTGATATTGGAGTATTGGTAGAAATCATTGATGCAAAGCATGCGGAAGATCATAAGACTACGATTATCTGTCAATTTGGTGAAATTATTGTTGAATATAAGCCAGAGAATTGGATTAATATTACGCTGGCATACTGCATTAGTGTTCATAAATCACAAGGTAGTGAATATCCAATTGTGATTATGCCAATTACGCGAAGACATGCGGGCATGTTACAGAGAAAACTTATATACACTGGTGTAACTAGAGCACGGAAAGCACTAATCATATTGGGTGAACTTGAAGCTTTTAAACGTGGAATTCAAGTATTAGAATTACATCCACGAGAAACTACACTGACACAGAAATTAAAGCAATATGTAAATGGTGATTATGGATTTTAAAAAGGTGAGGGATTAATCTCACCTTTCGTCTTTTTTGGTAAATGTGTCTTTTACTTTAGTGAATTGTTCTTGCACTTTTGACATATAATCATTTGCAAGTATGTTACCACTATCTGAAATCATCGTTCCAATCAGGCGTAGTATAACGGATGATTTCTCTGGTGGTAATTTTTGAAGGGCAGAGATAATATCCTTTAAGGAATCAAAGCCACCTTCTTTTAGTTTTGAAAATGATTCTGCATCTGTTGATTCTAGAATAGAGAAGATCGCGTCGATTGCAATCTTTGCTTCATCTTCGGATAAATTTTCTAAAAACTTATCAACTGCTTTGTTTAGAAATACGGAGTTAGCGGATAATGATTCTGCTTTTTCAAAATGATTACGTTTTACAATCCATGTAAGGGCATCGTGTTGTTGTACGTTATTAACAGTGCTTTTGATAATTTTTGGATCAACATTATTCATTAAGATTCCAATAATGGAAGAGTCTGGAATAATGAGCGCAATTTTATCTTGAATTGCTTGATAAGCAGGGGACTGTAACATTTCACCTTGAAAACCTGGTCCATCATTTGACCAAACCTTTGTAATATGATTACGTATTGATTCCTTACAATTACATGCGGCATATATCGCAAGGTTACCACCTTTGGAGTGTCCACCAACATGGATTGGTAAAGTTTCATTTTCAAATAATTGGTCGATATATGCGACAGCTGCTTTTTGTCCATTGGTTCCGGTTGTGTAGGATAGATAGAAATCTTCCTTCCAACCGATAAATGTGTTATCTGTACCTCGATAGGAAATATAAATCATATCATTGAGTTTAAAGGTTACTGCACAAAACTGTACGAC
>CALEMV010000068.1 GCA_937910655.1 uncultured Solobacterium sp. | reverse complement strand
AACCCCAGCTGTCCAGAATAGTGAGTACGTTGGAATCACTGTGTCGTCAGCTAAGCGAATGCTGTTTTGCTTCACTTCAGAAATTCCATTTCCTTTAATCACTTTGATGCCGCGTTTTACCATGAAGGCTTCTGCTTTATCCGCATCTTTTGCATCTAACATGTTTAAGATTGTTGGAACAGCTTCGATAATGTATAACTCGAAGTCTTCTTTATCTAAATTGTATTCATGCGCTAACACTGGAATCCAGTCCATTAATTCACCGACTAATTCAACCCCAGTAAATCCAGCACCACAAACTGCAAACGTCAATAACGCTTTACGCTTTTGAGGATCATGTTCTTTAGCTGCTTTTTCTACACAGCTAAGAATATGTTTACGCATTTTCACTGCGTCTTCCATTGACCATAATGTAAATCCATTCTCTTTAACCCCTGGTACGCCGAAGTCATTGGCTTCTCCACCCATACCAAGTACTAAATAATCATAAGAGAATTCGCCATGTTTTGTACGAACCACTTTGTTTTCTTTATCAAGACTTGTAACAGTATCTGTTACTAAGTTTACGTTTTTAGAACGTGCGAAGATTTTTTGTAAGTCGTATTGAATCGCATCTGGCTCAACACGTCCCCCAGCAACCTCGTGTAATTCAGTCATGTAAGTTAAGTAAGGATGTTTATCAATTAATGTAATTGTGACATCTTTATTCTTTTTCAACTTATGTGACAACGTCTTTGTAGCGGCTACCCCGGCAAATCCGGCACCGATTACTACAATGTTTGTTTTTGTCATTGCAAATCCTCCTTGAGTTTTCTCACTTTAGTAGTATATTCTATTTTGCACTTTTTGTCCATTGATTGTCAGTTATTTCACGAACTTTAGCCGACTTTTTTGTCCGAGTATTTTTTTAGTAGTTTTACATGTGTTAATGCATAGTTTGCCGCAATCCCTATCGCGATTCCTGCAAAGATTCCGACAATGGACATGGCTGGTAAATATAAAAGCACCGTCCATGATTTTGCCATCCAGCTCGCAACCATTAATTGACCGACATTGTGCAAAATTCCACCTGTGGCACTGACGCCAATCATACTCACACGCTTCTCACCCAGTTGCATCACCAGATACATCCCGATAAAGCTGACAAGCGCGCCCATTCCACTGTAGAGGAAGGTTGAGAACGTCCCCCCAAGAACGGTCGTCATCAATGTTTTCATCACGACAACTAAAACTACTTCTTTAAACGATAGTGTATATAAACTGATGAGCGTCACAATATTGGCTAACCCTAGCTTTGCCCCTGGCGCAAATGTAAAAGGAAACGGAATGGCTTGTTCAAGTAATCCAAGGATGATTCCTTGTGCTGTTAATAATGCGATAAAGACAAGTTTTCTAAGATTGCTATTTTTTTGCATTCCATTCTCCTTTCCTATTTTCTAAAAAAGGCCGGAAACTCGTCCAGCCTCTTTCAACTATTTTTTACGTCTTACTAAAATTTTATTCTTCAAGCTCACAGCTTTTGGTGCCCATGTATGGAACATTTCAAACCAGAACTTAGAAATTGGCATATCAAATTCTCCGATATATTCCACTAACTCAGGATCAAACGATTGCTTGAATCCGTTAATCCCGCCGTGATGTTCTTGGTCTTCAGAAACTCCGAAGAAGTCAAACGAACGAATGCCTTTTTCATCATAAAGAGTTTGCATAATCCAAGATACAAGCGCCTTATTGGCATTCAAGCCACCATCATCCGTGATGTTAGCGCCATATAAGTAGTACGCTTTGTCTAAGTACGTTACGACGAACGCTCCGCTGACTACTTTTCCTTCTGGATATTGTTCTAAGTCGCCTTTCACGCGTTCGATTTCTTTTTCGTATTTAGCAATGTTCACTTTCAATGATTCAATTTGCTTTTGAACGTTTTCGATACGTTTTGGATTGTTCAATGTTTCCAATTGTCCTGTTAACTTATCGAATTCTTTTTGCGCTGTTTCTAAGCGGTTTGTCGCAAACGCTAATTGCACATTGTAGTCCACTTTCGCAAAGTATAAATCCACCATGCCTTTAGGGTGAAGGTGTTGATACATTGTTGTTAAATACTCGATACTACGCGCCACGTATTGATCACGCTCAGCCGTAATTTTATTCAACTCATCATAGATTGGCATATCTTCAAGCGTTCCCTTGTAGCAAACAACCCCTTGTTTCTTCGCTACATTCACTTTATAACGTTCTTTCTTATTGAACGTTTCGACGATACCTTTCCCTTCGTCTTTCAACGGTAAAATCATTGTGAGACGTGGTTGAATCCCATCAAACCCTAAATCCATTGGGCGTTCTACAAATCCAGCCGCTAAAATGTTTTTGCGGTATTCTTCATTATTGAATCCACCTTCAACCATTTCGAACTTGTTTGTCCATTCACGCCATTGTAATTCTGGGTCAATCTTTAATCCAAATGCATTTTTAGCTTTCAAATAAACTTTTAAAGTCGCAAAGACTGATTTTAATTGTTCAGCATTTGTATAATCCGTTACGATTCCGCGCGGTGCATACGCTAAAAACTTATTCACACCTGGTAATTTACGATAAAGAATCATCGCAGCCGCAACAGGTTCATGATTATCAGACATGACAAGAAGTACATCTCTTTCACGTGTTGCAAATAAACGTACCAAGATTTATATCACTGCAATTGTGGTGTTATTCGCATTGTTTGTGTTAATTGTAGGACTGTTTTTAGTTGGCATTCTACCACCTAAATCCAAGATGGTTACTGTACCAAATGTTTCTGATATGGATGTGGCACAAGCAACTGCAGCCCTAGAAGAACAAGAACTTGAAGTTGATCAAGAAAACATTATCTATCAACTATCAAAAGATAGTATTGAAGGTGTTGTAATCAGTACTGAACCTGCAAGTTCTAGTGAAGTAGAGCGTCATTCAAAAGTGAAGCTTATCGTATCCAGTGGTGTTGGGGAAGAAATGCCAAACTATGTCGGAAAAAATATCGATGATGTAAAAGCATCACTTCCATCTACGATCCACTTAATCGAGAAAGAAGAACAGAGTGATAAGAAACCGGGAACGATTATTCGTCAAGAAGGTGTTGCGGCTGGTGATTTATATGATACTGCTGGTGAAACAGATGTGACACTATACTATGTACCATATGTAAAAGTTACAATTCCAGCAGATATCATTGGTAAACCGATTGAAGAAGCAACATCACAACTAGAAGCGATGGGAGTAACTGTTGTACGTGCACACCGTGATACATTCGCGTTATCACAAAGTGAAATTGATAAAATCAAAGTTGGTACAGTCATTGAGACAATGCCAGCTGCAGGTAGCGAATATACACAAAAAAAGGATAGTTATGTCACATTATACTTTTACTAAGGAGTGCCTATGATTGCACGAATCACGAAAATCGTATCGAAGAATTATCGTATCTTAACTTCTGACAAGAAATATTATGATGTGATTGTCATGGGTAAAGTGCGTCGCCAAGATGCGCCTGTTGCGGGAGATTTGGTAGAGTGTGAAGAAATCGATGGTCGCTATGTGATTCAAAAAATCATGCCACGAACCAATCGATTGATTCGACCGGCAGTAGCCAATGTTGACCAAGCACTCATTGTAATGAGCGTAAAAGATCCTGATTTTTCAACTGCTCTAATTGATCGATTAAGTATTCTTATCATGCATGCAGGCGTTGAACCTATATTGATTATTACAAAATGTGATTTAGGTTTTAGCCAAGAAGTAGAAGAGCAAATTCAAGCATATGAACATGGTGCGATGAAAGTGATTCGTACTGCAAAGGGCAGTTTAGATCCTTCTATTGCAGGTCTTTTGACAAATAAGATTTCGGTATTAACTGGTCAAAGTGGAGCTGGCAAGAGTACATTGTTAAACCAATTAGAACCATCGTTCCATCTTGCAACACAAGAGATTTCTAAGGCACTTGGAAGAGGTAAACATACCACAAGACATAATGAATTACATGAGGTTGCAGGGGGACTTGTAGCAGATACACCGGGCTTTAGTTCCCTGGATTTTTCTCATATTCAAGCTAATGAATTAGCTGAATATGTACCAGACTTTGTGCCATATTTACATGATTGCCGCTTCAATGACTGTGTTCATCAAAATGAACCAGGATGTAAAATTAAAGAAGCGGTAGAAGCAGGTAAAATATCTAGAGAACGCTATGAGAACTATCTTGGCGTTTTACAGATCATTCAAGAGAGAAGGGAGAAATACTTATGATTGTTGCACCATCCGTATTATCTTTAGATTACAGTCATATGACTGAACAATGCGAATTACTAAATTCCTCCAAGGCAGAGTGGATGCACTTTGATGTCATGGATGGACACTTTGTAAAGAACTTAACATTTGGACCAGACATCCTAAAAGGTTTTGTAAAACTATCACCTTTATTTAAAGATGTTCATTTGATGGTAACTGACCCTAAGATGTTCGCCGATGTATTTATGAATGCTGGTGCAGACCAGATTACCTTCCACGTTGAAACAATTTACGATAAAGAAGAAATCAAAGCACTTGCGAAGCATATCCACGAACAAGGAAAGAAAGTTGGACTTACACTAAAGCCACAGACACCAATTGAAGTATTAAAACCATTCTTGCATGATTTTGACTTATTCCTAATTATGAGTGTAGAACCAGGTTTTGGTGGTCAGAAGTTTATGCCAGAGGCACTAGAACGTATTCGCACACTACGTACATGGTTAAACGAAGAAGGTCTTGATACACATATTGAAGTTGATGGTGGTATCAACGAAGAAACAGGTGCTTTATGCGCTGAAGCAGGAGCGGATGTACTTGTGGCTGGCTCTTATGTTTTTAAGAATGATATCCACGAAGTATGTGAGAAATTATGGAAACTTCAGTAACTGTTATCTTAAAACGTTGTACAACAATTCCGACTGCAGAAAACTATATTGGTGTAGATAAAGGGGCATTAACACTTGCTAGAAATGGTAAGAGAATGTTACTGGCGATTGGTGATTTTGATTCTGTGGAAGAAAGTGATTTATCTTGTATCAAGGACTATAGTGATACATTCATTCAATTAAATCCTATCAAGGATGATACTGATAGTGAGGCAGCAGTTATGTATGCCATCGAGAAGGGCTATCAAAAAATCCACCTCTATGGTGGACTAGGTGGAAGATTAGACCATGCGATGATTAATTTGCGTCTGGTATCACGTTTTCCTGAAACAGTATATCTCCATGATGAGAATAACTATATTTATTCTCTTGGTGAGGGTACACATTCTGTTGAAAAACACGGCTATACATATATCTCATTCTTTACAGAGGATGAGGCAACCATTAGCTTAGAAGGATTTAAATATCCTTTAGATAAACAACAACTTACAAACAAAGATACCTATACAACTTCTAATGAAATTCTAGAAGATAGAGGTATTGTTACTGTGCATGCAGGTAAGGTAACAGTGATACAATCAAAAGATGCATAAAAAAATTCCCTTCGGGGAATTCTTTTTCATATAACCGGCGATTACTCAGCAGCTTTAGCCTTAGCTCCTGCCTTTAATGTCTTTAATGCGCGAGCTGAGATCTTAACTGTCTGTGGCTTGCCATCAACGATCATGTGAACCTTTTGTAAGTTCACATTCCACTTACGACGAGTAGCACGTAGGGAGTGGGAACGTCTGTTTCCTGACATTGCTTTCTTACCGGATACAGCACATACTCTGGACATACCATAACCTCCTTTACTTATAATTTGCTTACAAAAGATATCATAGATTACTTGTAAATGCAACCAAAAAGTAGCATATGGAATCTGTTTTTCAAAGAATCATGTAGAAGATGCAGAAATGAATTATGTAAATTCTATGAAAATAGGCTTTTTAAAGGTAGTAATCGACTACATTTTGAAATGTAAATGTGATAAAATACGAATATAACTGAAAGGAGACTTCACGGTGACAGATAAACAGATTTATGCGGCAATTGAGGCCGCTGACCATGAGGTTCGATTAGTAATTGGTGAGTTTTTCAACACCAGATTTAATATTATAAAGGTTGAAAGAGTACCATGTAGCGGACTCTCTTATAATGGCATTACAGACCAACAGGCTTTGATTGGTTCCATCAAGCAGGCAGCAGCGTCTGCTAAAAAGATGGTAGGTGCTAGTGTACAACAGGTGATTCTTGCAATCCCTGCATTTAATCTAAAACGTATATCTTTGAAATCAACGGTTGATATTGAAGGTATCGATGGAACAGTAACAATTCAAGACGTACGCAATGCAATTAAGAAAGCAGAAGAAGTGAATATCGGTAATGATAGTGCTTTGATTCAGACGGTATGCGTGAAGTATACAGTGAATGGTATGACTACACGTCGTATTCCTCTTGGGGAAAAGTGCTCTCAATTAATTGTGGATATTGACTTATTGTGTGCAGACCGTAAGTTTGCGTATGACTTAGTAACTTGCGTAGAGAACGCTGGTCTTAAGGTAATGGATATCTTTGCGGATATCTATGCTGTTGGTAAAGAAGCTGCTTTATTTGAACAGTCCGTTGATCGTCAAGTAATTGTCTTAAAGGTAGAACGTGATGCGACAACATTAGGTCTTCTTTATAAGGGAAGATTTGCGGCATCTACAATCTTACCGATGGGACTTGGAAATATTGCAAACGCAGCTGTTGAAAAATATGGCATGAATATGAAGAGTGCAATTGAGTTAATCAAGTATAGTGCAAGACTTGATCAGACAGTATGTTCTTCGAATATTATCCATATTTGGAACGATAATGGTGAAAATAGAACTATCAGTGAGCAGGAGTTAGTAGACTGCATTAGACCTAATATTGAAACATGGTTGAATGCAATTACAGAAACTTGCGAAGGAATCTTGCAAGCAGGTGAAACAACTGTTATTATTACTGGTGAAGGTGGCGAAACTATAGGGTTAGAAAACCTTTTAAGCAAGCGCCTAAATGTAGAAGTTAGAGATTATATTCCGGAAACATTAGGGGGAAGAAACGCAGCATTAACCGCATGTCTCGGATTGTTCTATGCCTACCAAGATAGATTACCTATTATCGGTCAGACTGAAAACAGCTTAGATCTTGATGCTTTTATCAAAAACGTATCCTACCGCGATAGAAAGGTAGAGACTACGAAAGAAGATACCTTGACAAATAAACTCAAGGGATTGTTTCTCGATGGAAAGAAATAAATTGGAGAGGTAAACGTTATGGCAGAATTAACTTACAACCAGGTAGCAAAAATCAAGGTATTTGGTGTCGGCGGAGCAGGTAGCAACGCTGTAAACCGCATGGTACAGGAAGGCGTTCAGGGTGTTGAATTCTATATCGCTAATACTGATCTTCAGGCAATGGATATTTCTCCAGTTGCAAATAAGATTCAGTTAGGTAAAGAAGGTCTTGGTGCTGGTGGTAACCCAGACAATGGACGTAAAGCAGCTGTAGAAAGTGAAGATGCAATCCGTAAATCTATGGAAGGTGCCGACATGGTGTTCCTTACAGCAGGTATGGGTGGCGGAACTGGTACAGGTGCAGCCCCATTATTCGCAAAGATTGCTAAGGAACTTGGATGCTTAACAGTAGGTATCGTTACTAAGCCATTCAATTTCGAAGGTAAGAGAAGAGAAAGAAATGCTGAACAGGGTCTTGAACAACTCAAGGAGTATGTAGACTCATTGATCATCATTTCTAATAATAAAGTATTAGAAGTAATCGGACATATTCCATTCCAAGATGCATTTAAGGAAGCAGATAATATCTTACGTCAAGGCGTACAGACAATTACTGACTTGATTGCTGTTCCTGCAATGATTAACTTGGACTTTGCAGATATTAAGAGTGTTATGGAAGGTCAAGGTTCCGCATTATTTGGTATCGGTATGGCTGATGGCGATGACAAGGCTAGAGAAGCTGCTGCACGCGCTATTCAATCTCCATTACTAGAAGCACAGATTGCAGGTGCCAAGAGTGCCATTATCAATGTTACTGGTGGTACAAGCATGTCCGCATTTGATGCATCTGAAGCAGTTGACTTCATCCGTGAAGCAGCTGGTAATGATATTGATATCATCTTCGGTGTAGCTATTAATGATAAGATTGGCGATGCAATTATCGTTTCTGTTATCGCTACAGGTTTCGAATTGTCTGAACCTAAGAAGGAAGAAGAAAAGAAGGCTACTCCTTCTACAAAGCCAACAAGTGGTGTTTCATTACAGAATGATGACTCTGCTGTATTTGGTTCTTCATCTTCTGATGCAAGTGACAGTATTCCTGGTTTCTTTAGAAGAGGTTAATTTAAGAGGGCGTTTATGTCCTCTTTTTTCATATCTACAATAAGGGGAGGTAACCTATGCAGTACAATCATCATGTATCCGTAAGTGGTTTAATTGTGAATGAAAATGACGAAGTATTACTTGTCAAAAATGCATTCCGTGGGTGGGAGTGTCCAACAGGATTTGTGGCAGAACACGAATCGCTACAAAATGCCTTAGAAAGAATTATCTTTGATGAGACAGGTGTGAATATCACGATTCTTGATCTTGTTGGTATCAACAAAGACCTAACATTTAATAATGTTAATGTGGACTTTATCTGTAAGTATGAAAGTGGAGAACTTATAGCTAGTGGCAGTAGTCAAGAAGTTAAGTGGGTCAATAAAATGGATGCTAAACTCATGGTAAAAGATGCACTTGTACATGAAATGCTTCAAAACATGCTTTACTATCGTGGTAAAGTTGGCTGCTGGAACTTTAAAAAGAATCCATTTGAAATGATAG
>CALEMV010000067.1 GCA_937910655.1 uncultured Solobacterium sp. | reverse complement strand
ACCTACAGGTTTAGAATTTATAAAAATTTCAACAGAATGTTTTGATGTTTCTTTGAAAGAACGCAAAATATCAATTGTTTTATCTTTTGAACAGTCATCGATGATGATAAGTTTCCAATCGGTATACGTCTGCTGTTCAAGAGAAGATAAAAGTTCTAGTAAATACTTTTCACCATTATAAGTTGCAAGTAATATGTCAATCATTTCTTCTCCTTTTCTAACCCTAGTTCAGATAATACCCTTTGATTAAAGTCATCACGTTCTCTATCGAAGAACCATCCATACTTATTAAAGTATTTACACGCACTGATGATGTGAATGAGTAACATTTTTATATCGTGATATGATGAAGCCGCATGATTATGTACAATTGTGACATATGGATAAAAAATTGTTTTTGCAACTCTATGTATTCGTCGTATTAGATCAAAGTCTTCACAGTACATAAAGAAACGGTCATCAAAGAAAAGATGATATTGCTCAAGTGTGCTGACACGTAAAAACATAAAGCAACCCGATAAGCAAGGTGGATTAAAAATTTTGTTATATCCTGAGTCTTTTAAGGTATATCGATCATTATGTGTATTATGGTGTCCAAAATGCGGAATAAAGCGTCTGAAGATCAAATCGGCGGGTGTTGGTAGTAGTTTGCAAAGGTATTGTAGATCACCGTTAGGATAAATGACTTTTGGTAACACATAACTGACATCAGGATGTTCATCACAATAGTGCTTTAATTCTGCAATAATATCAGTATCAAATTCTATGTCTGGATTTAAAACAATATGATATTCAGACTTTAAATCGATTGCTTTATGGATTGCGATATTATGGGCAGCACCAAAACCTATATTTTCCTCATTGAAAATATAGTGTACATATTTCATATTTACAAAATAATCTGTTGGTGTGGGACTGTTATCAATAATCAATAGTAATCGTTCTTGGCTTGGATGATAACTTTCTAAAACAGATTCTAATAGGTCTTTATCTGTGTTGTATAAAACTATTGATGCGCTAATCATTGGATGTAATCCTCCGAATCATCCATTTCCTTAATTTCTTGTACACGTTGTTGGCTAAATCCTTCTGTACTATCTTTACGTACGAGGATTTTAATTGTTTCAAAAATAATCTGCAAATCTAAAAGCGGTGTGTAATTTGTAATATAAATCAAATCAAGCTTTAATTTATCCAATGCAGTTGTATTATACTTACCAAATACTTGTGCATAGCCTGTTAAACCACCTTTTACCTTTTCACGGAAGGTGAATTCAGTAATCATTGCACTATATTTTTCGACATGCTCGACACGCTCTGGGCGAGGTCCAACAATACTCATATCTCCGAATAAGATATTAACCAACTGTGGGAGTTCATCAATGCGGAAAGCACGAATAATCTTTCCGACCTTAGTGATACGAGGGTCATTTTCGCCTGCCGGAATGGAACGGCCATCTTTTTCGGCATCTACAATCATGGAACGGAACTTCAAAATCCAGAAACGTTCACCACCCAAGGAACTTCTTTCT
>CALEMV010000066.1 GCA_937910655.1 uncultured Solobacterium sp. | reverse complement strand
CTCGTGGGCTCGGAGATGTGTATAAGAGACAGTACTTCAAGTATTCTTCCATACTTCCAAAATGCCTGCTCCTTAGCATTAGGACTTGCATGGAAATCAGGTATAGCAGCCGAAGTTATTGGTTTACCAAAGTTTTCGATTGGTGAACACTTACAACAGGCAAAGGTATATTTTGATACAGCTGATTTATTTGCTTGGACACTTGTTATTATTATTTTAAGTACAGTACTGGAAAAACTTGTGATGACTTTCATACGTCTGTTGATTAAGTATATAGAAACGGAGTGTTTATGATGGATACAATTCAATTACAGAATATTTGTAAAACATTTGATCAACATCCCGTTTTTATAAATTGGAATCAAAACTTTAAAACGGGGATGGTACACGTCCTTAAAGGTCCATCTGGCTGTGGTAAGACAACACTGTTAAGAATGTTAATGGGTTTAGAAATACCAGATTCAGGCACAATCACACCATTACAGAACTATCGTAAAGCAGCGGTGTTTCAAGAAGATAGACTCTGTGAGAATTTAAGTGCCATGCAGAATGTTTTGATGGTAGTAAATAATCAATCTAAGAAAGATTTACTTGATCAATTAAAACAAGATTTTTATCAAGTAGGACTAGATGATATGTTTCAAAAAGTATCTACTTTATCTGGTGGTATGAAGCGCAGAGTTGCAATTTTACGTGCTATGTACGCAAAGGCAGATATCATATTCTTTGATGAACCTCTCAAAGGATTAGATGATACTACTAAAGAAAAAGTCATGCTGTTCATCAAAGAACGAATCAAAGATAAGACTGTCTTTTGGGTAACGCATGACGTAGATGAATATACAGTTTTTGATAAATATCAGCTACATGAATTATAATGAATGTAGCTTTTTATATGAGGATAAAATCATGTTTAGTAAGAAACCGATTTATGTAAAAGTCTATGCAAATCATTGTAGTAAAGCACTACTGTTTCAGAGCGAAGATACATCAATTCAACCAAGAGATATTGTGATGGTTTCTATGCACGAGAAAGAAGTTCCGGCAATGGTTGTACAAGTTTCTCGTAAGATAAAGAATACAAATATAAATCCAGAGTTTATCTTACGCAAAGCAGGATTCTTTGAAAGAAATAAACTATCTACAGATGTTCGTAATCGTGTGAAGAATGAAGAACTTGCATGGATCGATGAGATTGAATATTGGAATGCGATGGATTAGGAATGAGGCTATATGGAAATAGAGATTAATAAAATCATTGATGCACAACAAGATGAGATGATTGCATTAGGCAAAGAGTTGTTTATGCATCCAGAACTTGGTTATAAAGAATTTGAAACAAAAAAGATGGTTCAAGATGAACTTGCTAAGTATGGCATTCATGCGGAAGCAGAATATTTTGAGACTGGCTTTCAAGTAAGCATTGGAGAAGGGAAGCCACATATTGGACTAATTGCGGAACTAGATGCAATTCCTGTAGAAGGACATCCATGTTCAAATCCAAAGGACCATGCGGCACATGCATGCGGACATAGTACGCAAGTCACAATTATGGTGAATGCAATCATTGCGTTAAAGAAATCAGGTTTATTAGAGAAAAAAGGAAAAGTAACATTGTTCTTTACACCAGCAGAAGAATATACCGATTTAGACTATCGACGCAAACTCATTCAAGAAGGAAAAATTCAATACATCGGTGGAAAGATGAACATGCTAGAAGCTGGTGTATTTGATGGCTGTGACTGTATTATTCACTTACATGCGATGGGTTCTACATATGCGTATGGCTATGGTTCTTCACTTGCTGGATTTAAATACAAAAAAATTATCTTCAAAGGAAAAGCGTCACATGCAGGGGTATTACCACATTTAGGTATCAATGCACTCAATGAATTTACATTATTCAATGCGGCTCTAGGAATGTTACGTGAAACTTTTGAAGAAAAAGATATGGTACGTGTACATGGGATTCTTACAAAGGGTGGAGATACGATTAACAGTGTTCCTTCAGAAGTAATCTATGAATGTTATATTCGTACTTTAAATCAAGATAAGTTATTAGAAATTGATCGCCAGATTACATCGATGGCACAACACTGTGCTGCTGCATTAGGTGGAACGGTGGAATTTGCGGATATGATAGGATATCTACCATTTACACCAAACCCAGTACTTAGCGAAGTTGCACATCAGAATATTTTGGATTACACAACAGAAGATAAAATTATTGCAAATGAAAGAAGCATCGCT
This sequence comes from uncultured Solobacterium sp., assembly GCA_937910655.1. GTDB lineage: Bacteria > Bacillota_I > Bacilli_A > Erysipelotrichales > Erysipelotrichaceae > Bulleidia. Next base: position 565 of record CALEMV010000066.1, on the reverse strand, counting down.
GGTGGAGATGTAGGTGATGTGTCCTGTTTCTATCCGATGATTCAATTTGGATACAATGGTTTTAGCGGTGCAATCCATGGTGTTGATTTCAAAATCGAGGATACATACAAAGCATTTGTAGAGCCAGCAAAAATTGTATGTGGATGTATTGTTGATTTATTAGAGAAACCAGCGTTAATCGAACAAATCAAAGCTTCTCATCACAGTATGGATAAAGAAGTATATAAGGCATATTTACAAGGAAAATAAATAGAAGAAGAACTGCTATCAAAAAGATAGCAATTCTTTTTAAATTTTGTTTGACTATCGGTCAAAAATAGATATGATTAAATTGTAAGTGATAAAGGGGGACTCAAATGACAGATACAGAAAAGAATGCAAGCATGGTTTGTCCTAAATGTGGTGCAAACTTAGAGATAGAGGCATATAACGATAATTTTGATCAAATCGTATGTCCTTATTGTGATTATAAGAGAATCGAACCAAAGAAAAAGTCTACTGCAGAGCAGATGGACCATGAAGAAAAGATTGTTTATGCAAAAGAAAAAGGATACTTACGAGCAAA
>CALEMV010000065.1 GCA_937910655.1 uncultured Solobacterium sp. | reverse complement strand
ACAAAATAATATAGACATCCTAAAGCGATGAAATCCGGTAACATGGGTAGAATTTTAATATGCATAGAAATTATATTAACACACATGATAGAAAGTATGTCAAAATGATTATTGTGTGGACGGAGGTCAAATGAAATTTCTTGAACAGTTTACATTAATCACAGATATTATCTTTGGGCTGATGATTTTGTTATATCTATATCAGATTGTTTATATTGCGGTCAGTATGTTTAAGCGTAAGGTTCCAAAGTTACCGGACGCAAAGAAGAATCATCGATATGCAATTTTCATCTCTGCGAGAAATGAAAAGGGTGTCATTGGGGAATTGTTAGATAGTTTACGTAATCAGACCTATCCAGATGAAATGTACGATATGTATGTTGTGGCGGATAACTGTACGGATGAAACTGCTGAAGTAGCTCGTCAGCATGGTGCCATCGTATTTGAACGTTTCAATCAAGAAGAGGTTGGTAAGGGTTATGCACTAAACTTTCTTTATCACAATGTGATTGAACGCAAGGGGGAAGATTACTATGAAGCTTTTATGGTATTTGACGCGGATAATATCATCGATAAGAATTTCTTGCGAGAGGTGAATAAGACATTTGATACAGGTGAGTTTGATGCGATGACGACGTATCGTAACTCTAAGAACTTTGATGAAAACTGGTTGACAGCCGCATACTCTATCTGGTTTATGCATGAAGCACGCCACTTAAATTATCCACGTATGTTGCTAGGTGCGCAGTGTATGATTTCGGGAACTGGCTTTGTGGTTTCGGCGAAAGTGATGAAGGACAATGAGGGTTGGCCATATTACCTATTAACAGAGGATATTCAATTCTCGGTTGTAAGTACTATCAATCAGTTGAAGATTGGCTATTGTGATACAGCGATTTTATATGATGAACAACCATCTACTTGGAAACAATCTTGGAAACAACGCATGCGTTGGGCAAAGGGATTCTACCAGATTGATGGTAGATACTTGGGTGACTTAACAAAGGGTGTTCTAACAGCGAAGGGAAGACGCCTAGCGTTCTATGATATCTTGATGACGGTATTACCAGCCAGCTTATTAACGATTGCGATTCTGGGTTTTGTGTTATGGGTAATGGCTTCCGCTGGATTGATGCCATATTATGTACGCCTTGTTTTCCAACGTGAAATGTTGTGGTTTGTGTTTAAGACGATTGGTGGTTTCTGGATATCGTTAATGATCATTGGTGCAATCACCGTTGGTATGGAGTGGGATCGTATCGAGACAAATAACTGGGCAAAGATTAAGCATCTATTGTTGTTCCCGTTATTCTTGTTGTCGTACCTACCAATTTCTATACAGGCATTATTTACAAAAGTACATTGGGCACCAATTGAGCATCACTCAACAGAAGAATTAAATAAAAAGAATGAACAGTAAATGAAGTGAACCGGAGAGAGTTCACTTCATTTTTCATATAATGAAATTATTTGGTATTAGGATTATGATGGTAATAGAGATGTTTGAATCACTAGGAGGATTCTACAATGAAATATGACTTTACAACAATTATGGATCGTCATGGCAAAGATGCTATAGCGATTGATGGTGTGGGGTTACTAGGAAAACCTGAACTTCCTGATGAGGGATTTGATGTGATTCCAATGTGGATTGCGGATATGAACTTTCCAACAGTTCCTTCTGTGCAGGAAGCGATTATAAAGCGTGTAAACCATCCTGCATTTGGCTATTTTGCGCCAAGTGAAGAATACTATCACAGTATTATCGATTGGCAAAATAAGCGTAATGGAGTAACAGGGTTATTACCAGAACATATTGGATATGAAAATGGTGTTCTGGGTGGTTTATTGTCTGCTTTAACAGCTTACGCTGCGCCTGGAGATGCAGTGTTAGTACATAGTCCAACATATATTGGATTTACGCATTGCTTGAATAATAATGGCTTTTATATTGTACATAGTCCACTTGTAAAGGATGAAGATGGTATCTGGCGGATGGATTATCAAGATATGGAGGCAAAGATTAAGCAAAATCATATTCATGTGGCAATCTTCTGTTCCCCACACAACCCTTGCGGTCGTGTGTGGCAGTTGGATGAAATTCAAAAAGCAATGGAAGTCTATGAACGTAATGACGTAGTTGTTATCTCGGATGAAATCTGGTCAGATATTATATTAGAAGGATATAAGCATATTCCTACACAATCTGTGAATGCATGGGCACATGAACATGTAGTGGCGTTATACGCACCAAGTAAGACGTTTAACCTTGCAGGACTTATCGGTGCTTATCATATCATCTACAATCAGACATTACGTGATCGTATTCGCTCAAAAGCTTCGAAATCTCACTACAATAGTATGAATGTATTATCCATGCATGCATTAATTGGTGCGTATCAACCAGAAGGATATGCATGGTTAGATGAATTGCGTGAAGTGATTACTGGTAATGTAAATTATGCGGTAGAGTATATTAGAGAACACTTTGAAGGCGTAGAACTGATGAAGCCAGAAGGTACTTACATGTTGTTTATTGATTGCGAGAAATGGTGTAAACAACATGGTAAAACGATTGAAGAAGTTGAAAAGGCTGGATATCGTGTGGGTGTAGCTTGGCAAGATGGACGTATGTTTCATGGGCCATACAGTATTCGAATGAATCTAGCGCTACCATTATCGCGTGTAAAGGAAGCGTTTGAACGTTTGAATCAATATGTCTTCAACGCAAATTGGTAACAAAAAACCGTCAATTTGACGGTTTTTTGTTATGGTCGGGGTGACGAGATTCGAACTCACGACCTCTTCGTCCCGAACGAAGCGCTCTACCAAGCTGAGCCACACCCCGATACTCTACTGTTTATTATATCAAACTGAGAGTATGTGGAGAGTGAAAATTTACTGCTTTGATTGCTTTATGAGATAGAGAATACCACTAATAACACTTGTAATAATTGCCATCACAATATACATTAATAGAAAACCTGCTATACCTGCCACAATATCAACGAAGTCCATAGTACCGGTGTGAGTAATGCCTTGACCAATTTCAATCGCAAAGGTAATTACGATAATCAATGTGAAGACATAGACAAATGTTAGCGTAAGGTAGTGGTGACGCTTTGCGAGGAATTTAAAGAGTGGATATACTATCGCAATCATTAAAATTCCTAATATACCAATGACTACAAAGTGTAAGTCTTTATCAGATAATCCAATCAGATTATTGTCATTCCATGTCAAAATTGTATTATGAATAGAAGTGATTAGTTCAATCAGAAAATAGAGAATTTTTGTTAACATAGGGCCTCCTTGGGGAGTATCATAGCAGAATTCAATACTATTATAAAAGTGATAAAATGATGAGACTTTCAATGAAAGTGATTTAGCGAAACCTAAGGGAATCGAATTTGGTTGGATATGGTATAATATTGGCATGCGAAAAGCGACTTTTTATAGTGCTTTTTGGGAGAATATTATGAATCAAAATGTAAGAAAGATTACCGAAGGGGCGATGATGGTTGCCTTGGTCGGCGTATTTATGTTAATCGATAGACAATTCCAGGGGACTTTTAGCAGTATGTTTGTGTTCCTGTTACCACTACCGATGGTATACTTTGGGGCTAAATATGGATTGCGTGATAGTTTGATGGTTTTGGTCGCAATTATCTTTGTGTCGTTTATCTTTGCAAGTCCATTTGCGATATTCTTCTTTGTCGCTGAGGCGATTATTGGGTTGGTATATGGATGTGGTATTTATCAGAACGTAGAGAGTAAGCGATTATTGCTAAGAACGATGGTTCTTGGTGGACTTACAGAACTACTTGCGGTTGTTATTAATGTAGCAATTTTTGGGGTTAGTTTAGATGAGTTAGTTTTAGAGTTACGTTCAACCTTTGATATGATGCAGAAAACAATGGGTATAACATTTGCTGCAAATGTAGATATCAATGTGCTATTACGGAATATATTCTTCGTTAGTACATTGATGTTAGGTGTTCTAGAAGCAATCGTAACGCATATTTCATCGAGACTCTTATTGAAGAGATTACGTATGAAGCTTCCTGAATCAACGCCGCTTTATCTATACTATCCACCAAAGTGGATTGGCTATGTGGCACTTGTTGGAATGTTTGGGTATTTATATGTTGGGTCTGGTTATATTAAAACAGAACCGGCGATGACAATTCTTTCAGCGTTAGGAACGTTTGCTTATTTCTATCTCACAGCAATGGGGGTTGTTGGTCTCTTAGTGATGATTGGACTTCTGGCAAAGGAAAGTCGTAGAATCTTAACATTTGCCGTGTTTATCTTAGCGTTAGCGATGTCATTTCCGGTAGCGCTTTATGGATTTTTATATATTACAACAAACATGCATAAACGAATTGTAGAGGAGGGATATCATGCAACAAAAAATGAGTCGAATTAAACAAGTTGTTTTTGTGGCACTTGCTATCCAGCTTGCGGTTATCATTCTGTTACAGTTGATTTTTAAGATAAATATTTTACCAGGTATCTTAGTGTTAATTGCGGAATCGTTAATTGCGGTCTATTTGTTGGATTATTTCCAATCCGCAAATGAAGAAGAATCCATTGGATTAGAAAAATATTTAGGTGGTTCTTACGCGGATGCGTATCTAGTTGGTGGCGTAGGTATGATGAACTATGATGAAAACTATGTCATTACATGGCAAAGTGAACTCTTTAAGGAGAGAGGACTTGATCGTATTGGTTCTAAATTATTAAATTGGCTACCAGAAGCTAACGATATTATTTCCGGGGAAACGGAAAAGGTAAATGTTACGATTGACCAATATGTTTATGAAGTAAGTAAGCGTGAAAATGCACCAACGATATTCTTTAAAGATATTACACTTTTAGATAAGTATCGTGGTAAGTATAACGAAGAACATGTTGTACTTGGTCTAGCGAGTTTTGATAACTATGAAGAAAGTACGATGTATGCGGATGATGCGGATATCGCAAATATCAATGCGACAATTCGTACACCACTCAATGAATACTTCCAAAAGTTTGGTGTCTTCTTAAGAAGATTAAACAACAATCGTTATTTATTAGTACTCAATGAAAGAATCTATCGTGAGATTGCGGCAGATCGTTTCTCAATCTTGAACATCGTACGTAAAGCATCACAAAAAGCTGAAGTATCTATCACATTGTCTATGGCTTTTGCCAAGGGTAGTTCAAACTTTGCGGAGCTAGATGAGACAGTTACGAAGTTAATGGACCTTGCGCAAACGCGTGGTGGTGACCAAGTTGCGATTCAGGTCGTTGGTGAGGATGTAAAGTATTTCGGTGGTTCTACAGAAGCAGCCGAGAAGAGAAGCCGTGTACGTGTACGTGTAATGGCACATGCATTACGTGACCTCATTCAGCATTCTTCCAACGTTATTATCTGTGGACATAAAAACGCAGACTTCGATTGTATTGGTTCCGCAATCTGTTTATCGAAGATGGCATCCGCTTTTAATAAGCCAGTTAGTATTATTGCTAGGACTGGTGGTATTGAAGAAAAGTTAGATGCGGCAATGAAAGAGAACGAAAAAGAACTTGCAGAGGACATCACGTTTGTAACAGAAGGTGAAGCTATCAACCAACTCAAGGATGATACACTTGTTATCATGACAGATCATCACAACATTCTACAGTCTAATGGTGCAAAACTATTGGAGATGGCGAAACGTATTGTGGTGATTGATCATCACCGCAGAAGTACAGATATGGGTGTAAAGCCTATTCTGATTTATATCGAAGCTGGTGCTTCCAGTACTTGTGAAATCTTGACTGAAATGATTCCATTTATATCAAGTAAAGTAGATATTTCTGAGTTAGAAGCTACATTCATGCTTGCAGGTATGACGATTGATACACGTAAGTGGCGTGAAAGAACAGGTGTACGTACCTATGATGCGGCGAGTGCTTTACGTAAACTCGGAGCTGATCCTCAGGTTGCATATGACTATCTGAAAGATACATATGAAGAGTTTGCATTAAAGAGTGCAATTATGAATGCAAGTGAAAGTTATCCAGATGGTATCGTAATTGCAGCTGTAGAAAACGAGAAGATTACACGTTCTATTATGAGTCAGGTTGCGGATAGTTTATTAAGTATTCAAGATGTAAAAGCAGCCTTTGTTATCGCGCAGGATAAGAGCTGTCTCTTATACACATCTGACGCTG
>CALEMV010000064.1 GCA_937910655.1 uncultured Solobacterium sp. | reverse complement strand
TACGAGATCATGCCTAGTCTCGTGGGCTCGGAGATGTGTATAAGAGACAGATTAGTGGAGAGTATCAAAAGTATTATGATAAAATGTACGGGAACCGATAAGGTTCTCGTTTCGTATGTTTGAAAGGATTGAAAATATGAAAGTGTTAGTTACAGGAGTATCAGGACAACTTGGTCATGATGTTATGAATGAGTTAGCAAAGAGAGGGTATGAAGGAATTGGAAGCGGCATGGAAGAAGTATATGCCGGAATTCAAGATGGTACCTCAGTTGAGACAATGCCTTATGTTCAACTAGACATAACTGATGAGAATGCTGTAAGTAAAATGATTCATGAAATCAAACCGGATGTGGTTATACATTGCGCAGCATGGACGGCAGTAGATATGGCCGAAGATGATAATTTGGTTGAAAAAGTACGTTTGGTAAATGCTAAGGGAACACAGTATATCGCATCTGCATGCAAGGATATTGATTGTAAAATGGTTTATATCTCAACAGATTATGTATTCAATGGACAAGGTGAAACACCATGGCAACCTGATTGTAAGGATTATGCACCATTAAATGTATATGGACAGACAAAGCTTGAGGGTGAACTAGCTGTTGCGAATACATTAGACAAATACTTTATTGTACGTATTGCGTGGGTATTTGGAAAAAACGGCAAGAATTTTATTAAGACGATGTTGAAGGTTGGCAAAACACATGATGAAGTGCGTGTTGTAAATGATCAGATTGGAACACCAACATATACATTAGACTTATCTAGATTATTGGTTGATATGTGTGAAACCGAAAAGTATGGATACTATCATGCTACAAATGAAGGTGGATATATTTCTTGGTATGATTTCACAAAAGAAATCTATCGTGTTGCCGGCTATACAACAAAGGTAGTACCTGTAACAACTGCAGAATATGGTTTAGCAAAAGCTGCCCGTCCATTTAATTCTAGATTGGATAAATCTAAATTAATTGAGAATGGATTTCAACCTCTTCCAACTTGGCAAGATGCGGTTGAAAGATATGTGAAAGAATTGGATTTAGATAACTTATAAGAAAGAGGATATTTATGGGACAAATTCAAGTAGAAAAGAATGTAGGTGGAATTAAAGGCCTTACTGTCATTACACCTGCTGTACATGGGGATGACCGTGGATACTTCATGGAAACGTATAATGAAAATGATATGAAGGAAGCTGGAATTGATATTACATTTGTACAAGATAATCAATCTATGTCCAAAAAAGGTGTATTACGTGGTTTACATTATCAGAAGCAATTTCCTCAGGCAAAGTTAGTGCGTGTAATTAAAGGTAGTGTATTTGATGTTGCTGTAGATTTGCGTGCTGAGTCGAAGACATATGGGAAATGGTATGGAATAGAACTAACGGAAGAAAATAAAAAGCAGTTCTTAGTGCCTGCAGGATTTGCACATGGTTTTTTAGTTCTTAGTGATATTGCGGAGTTCTGCTATAAAGTTACAGATTTTTATCATCCA
>CALEMV010000063.1 GCA_937910655.1 uncultured Solobacterium sp. | reverse complement strand
TTACTCTTTTCCATATACATCGCAACCGCTTGACGAGGCTGAATATATGTTGCAAGCTTTGTACCAATAATCTTGGCATTTTTCACTAACTCTTCATATGTCATTTCTGCGGTTTCATCTGCGACCGCAATCTTACCTGGATGTTTTTGGCAAGAGGCTTCTAGCCACTCAAGAATATTCTTTGTCATATTTTAAACTCCTCGCGTATCTATTTTACTATGCTCATTCAATTTTGGATGTTAAATTTATCTGAAAAGATAAAAATGGAGGATTCCTCCATTTTTAACAATTAAAATATACGAACAACATACGGTCTTTGCCGTTCATATCTTTGAGGATTTCAAAGCGAGCTTCTGGTAACATCTCTTCTACTAGTTTGCTCATACGCTCGCGCTGATCCCATCCCATTTCAAAAGCCATAAATGCTTTCTCGTTGAGAACTTTCTTACAATCCTGAAAAATCATGCGATAGAACTTTAGTCCATCCTCACCACCAAATAAGGCTACGTGAGGTTCAAAGTCCACAACAGAAGTTTCCATCTGTTCATCCTGTGGTATGTATGGAGGATTGGAAATAAGTACATCCAAATGACGATTTGCGTCAATTAATGGTTGTAACATATCTCCTGCGGTAAAGTCGATATCGACTGCGTTATTTTTCGCATTCTGACGCGCAGTGGCCAAAGCTTCTTCACTGATATCTGTAGCGTGCATCTTTACACGACTCTCTTCTTTTGCGACTGTAATCGCAATGGCACCAGAACCGGTTCCAACATCTGCACATTCTACGATTTCCTGTGTTGGGAAAATTTCATCAATGCGAGATAAAATGAATGCGCAGAGTTCCTCTGTTTCAGAGCGTGGAATTAATACATCTTCATTGACAATCATCTTATACCCATAGAACCATGAGTAGCCCAATACATGTGCCATTGGTTCCTGTTTTAAGATTCTTTCCATGCCTGCATGGAATTCATTTGCGAGAGCTTCTGGCATCTCATCATCGATATGCATAAACAAATCATAGCGTTCACGTTGAGAGATTTCTAAAAGATATGCCATGACAGTTTCCGCAGGAATATCATTTTTTAGACACTCTTTTTCGTATTGCTTAATTGTTTTCGCAAATGTACTCACACTGCTGTCTCCTCGAGTTTTCTCTTTTCTTCTTCTGCTAATAAGCCCTCAATAACACCATCAAGTTTACCTTCCATGATACGGTCTAGCTGTGTAATTGTTAAACCAATACGATGGTCTGTTACACGGTTTTGTGGGTAGTTATATGTTCTAATCTTTTCTGAACGATCACCAGTACCAATCTTGGCACGACGAATCTTACCAGCTTCTTCTTCCTGGATACGCTTGAGTTCTTCGTATACACGTGCACGAATTAAGCGCATCGCAGTCTCACGGTTTTCAATCTGTGAACGTCCATCTTGGCAGTTTACTGTAATGCCTGTTGGAACATGCACAATACGTACGGCAGAATCTGTCTTATTAATATGCTGTCCACCGGCACCAGAAGCACGGTGTGTTTCGATTGTTAAGTCCTTTGGATCGATTTCGATATCTGTATCTTCCGCTTCAGGTTGACATAGTACTGTTGCGGTAGAAGTATGAATACGTCCCTGTGTCTCTGTCTTTGGAACACGCTGTACACGGTGTACACCAGATTCAAACTTCAATTCCTTATACACATCTGTTCCCTTTACAGAGAAGATAATCTGCGTATATCCACCTGCTTCACTGACAGAAGCTTCCAGAACCTGCACCTTCCAACCTTTACTTTCAGCATACTTACTATACATACGATATAAGTCACCAGCGAAGATATTACCTTCATCTCCACCGGCGCCACCACGGATTTCCATAATAACATCATGGTCATCATCCGGATCACGTGGCACAAGTAAGTGCTGAATTCTTTCTAACAAGGCTTCACGTTCTGGTTCACACTCATCCTTTTCCATACGCGCCATCTCTTTGAGTTCAGGATCATTCTCCTTTAACATCTCATCTGCTTGTGCAATACGAGAGTCTAACTCTAAAAGTTGGTGGTAAGCATCAACCGGTTGCGTTAATCTTGCCTGTTCTTTGGATAATTTTGTAAGGAGCTTAGGGTCTGACATTACCTTTTCATCCATCAGCTTCTCTACGATTTCTTTATATTGTTTTTCTATTTCACTTAATTTTGTTCTTACTGCGTCCATAGTATTCTCCACATATTTTCCATAACAACTTTAACATAGTTTATGTTCTTTGTATTCAAAGAAAAAGGTCCGGAATTATACCGGACCGGCTTTATTTCATACCGTACTTCTTATTGAACTTCTCGATACGTCCTTGAGCCTGTGCGAATCTCTGACGTCCAGTATAGAATGGATGGCAGTTTGAGCATGTATCTACTTTGATTTCAGATAATACAGAACCTGTTTCGAATTCTGCACCACAGCTTGTGCATACTACCTTCGCCTTGTGATAAGTTGGATGAATATCTTTTTTCATTTTTTATCTCCCTTCTGCCTTAAGCCTCCGATTGGCTTAAAGAAAGTGCTAAATTGCCTATTTATACTACCATAACAATTTTTTTCGTGCAATCTTTTTATTCAACAGTTTCACGCCAAATCACTGCACCTAGATTTTTTAACTTCTGGTCGATTTCAGCGTAACCACGATCGATGTGATATACATCGTGGATTTCTGTAACACCTTCTGCTAGTAGACCCGCTACTAACATTGCTGCACCACAACGTAAATCTGTCGCAACAACCTTGGTTCCAAATAAGGAACTTGGGCCCTTGATACTAGCAGAGCCTGTTGATACTTCAATATCTGCACCCATACGTTGTAATTCTCCGCAGTGCTTAAAGCGCTCTACGTAGATTGTCTCTACAACCTTAGATTCACCATATGCTTGTGTCATCAGTGTTGTAAGTGGTTGTTGTAAGTCAGTCGCAAAACCAGGATATGGTCTTGTGGTAACATCCGTCGCAACCAGTTTATCTGTATGACGGATCGTAATACGGTCTACATCAATATCCATATCAACACCCATTTCCTGTAACTTAGAAGTTAAGGCATCTAAGTGTTGAGGGATGATATTCTTGATAACCATCTTCTTAGCACAAGCAGCCGCGATAACTAAGAATGTGCCCGCTTCAATACGGTCTGGGATAATTTCATGGAAACAGCCCATCAATTGATCAACACCATCAATTGTAATGACATTTGTACCTGCACCACGAATATGTGCACCCATCTTATTTAATAAAGTCGCAACGTCGATGATTTCTGGTTCCTTCGCTGCATTTTCAATCGTTGTACGACCCTTTGCGTATACAGCAGCCATCATAATATTGATGGTTGCGCCAACACTTGCGATATCTAAGAAGATTTTCGCACCCTTTAATTCCTTAGCTTCAATTGTATAACAAGCCTTATCATACGTAACTTTAGCACCCAAAGCTTCAAAACCCTTTAAGTGTAAGTCGATTGGTCTTGGACCTAAGTAACATCCACCAGGCATCTTCATGCATACACGACCAAATCTACCTAATAAAGCACCCATGAAATAGTATGATGCACGAAGCTTTGTGACTGCGTCATCTACTAAATCAATATTCTGGATATTTGTAGGATCGATAATTAAATGATCAGAAGAGCGTGCTTCTACTTGAACACCTAATAAATTTAGAATCTTTGTTAGGGATTCAACGTCCGCAATCTGCGGCACCCCAACAATTGTGACTGGTCCATGGGCCAGTACGGTAGCAGGAATCAGTGCTACTGTCGCATTCTTTGCACTAGAGATTGTGACTTCTCCCTCTAGCGTATGTCCACCCTCAATTTTAATTACTTCCTGCATATTTATTTTCCTTTCTGATCAGCTCTGTCAGCTCGTGTATATCCTTTACAAGTATATCCGCTTTTGATTGATCCTGGTAGAAGCGATTGTCAATTCTGGCAACGGTTCTTATTCCAGCTGAGATACCAGCTTGTATCCCTGCTGTACTATCCTCATATACCAAGCACTCTTCTTTGCGCACTTGTAACTCTTCTTGAGCTAGTAAATAGATATCTGGATATGGTTTGGAACGTTTGCAGTTTTCACCACTTTCGATAAAGTCGAAGTATTCCAAGATTCCCATCTCTTTTAAACTTGTGACAATCAAGTCATACGAGGATGCAGAACATACCGCTAACTTTAAGCCCATCTTCTTCATCTGTTGTAATGCTTGCGGTACACCTGGAAACATAATTTCCTTAAAATGGATTGGATGTTCTACATTGAAGTATCTTTCGTTATTCTCACGAATCACATCAAGAGGAACTTTTCCATCTAACATGTCATACAACATCTCATAGGTTGTCTGCATTGTTGTACCGATGATTCGGTAAATATTCTTAGCAGGCCCATCATAACCATACGCACGCATCTGCGCAACTGTCCCCTGCATATAAAAGTATTCACTATCGTAAAGAATACCATCCATGTCAAATAATACCGCTTTTATCATATACAGCATTTTACATGAATTTTCGTATCCATTCTAGATGTATGCAAAAGTTTGCGTCACCATTATACAACGAGATATAAAAAAAGAGGCCCATGTGAGCCTCTATATCACTCAATTTGTAATTAAGCTTTGTCAGCGGAACCGAATTGGTTAACCATTTCGATTACCTTAGCAACGATTGCGTCAGCACCTGGTTTGAGTAACTTACGTGGGTCAAATCCCTTACCCTGTTGGTCCTTACCAGCTTCGATGTATTCACGAGTTGCCTTAGCAAATACAATCTGTAAGTCTGTATTTACGTTGATCTTAGATACACCCATTGTGATAGCCTTATGTACTTGGTCAAATGGGATACCAGAACCACCGTGTAATACTAATGGCTTACCATTTACAGCAGCATCAATTTCTGCTAATCTTTCGAAATTTAATCCTGCCCAGTCTGCTGGATAAACACCGTGGATGTTACCGATACCTGCAGCTAAGAAATCAACACCTAAAGAAGCGATTTCTGCACATTCCTTTGGATCAGCTAATTCACCATTAGATGTAACGCCATCCTCTGTACCACCGATACCACCAACTTCACATTCTACAGAAACACCCTGTGAATGAGCTAACTTGATGATTTCCTTTGACTTCTCTAAGTTCTCTGCGAAATCGTAGTGAGAACCGTCAAACATTACAGATGTGAAACCTGCTTCGATGCAAGCCTTAGCACCTTCGAATGTTCCGTGATCCAAGTGTAAAGCAACTGGAACTGTAATACCCATATGATCATGAATGTTCTTAACCATATCTGCACACTGCTTGAAACCACACATATACTTCGCTGCACCTTCAGAAACCTGAAGAATAACAGGAGAGTTAGCCTGTTGGCAAGCGGCTAAGATAGCCTTTGTCCATTCCATGTTATTGATGTTGAAAGCACCAATTGCATAATGACCTTCATGAGCCTTTTCAATCATTTCTTTTGCTGAAACTAATACCATGAGATTATTCCTCCTTATTTAGCGTTTCCATATTAAACTATTTCCAAACATTTTTAAAGTAGCATGATAAAAAAAGGCTGTTTTTTCAGCCTTTTCTCATTTAATTATCGAATGCGTCATCGCCCTTTGGTAAATCTAGACCAGCAACTTCAATTGGCTCATCTAATTCATCATCCTCTAGTTCGATTTCAGAAGTATCGATATGAACCTCTTCAAACTTACGACGGTTACGTAAATCCCACTTGTTATTTTCTAATGAAGCAAACCTGTTATCTAACATCAAGTCACTATAGAATTGTGCCTTTTTACGTCTGATTTTATCTTCAGGAATATTCATTGTCTTTACAATTTCATCCCAAATCTTTGAGAAATCTACTTCTCTTTTTCTTTTTTTAAGCCAATTATAGGCTACATCCGTCATAGTCTCATTGTTAACCATTGTAAATCTCCTTTATACAAATGCATGTTATGCTTGCTTCGCCATGGCACTATACCCCAAGTTCCAAATAAAGTCAAATATTTTTTA
>CALEMV010000062.1 GCA_937910655.1 uncultured Solobacterium sp. | reverse complement strand
CTTTCAAATGGGCGATAGACATGAGTCATAACGATACTTTATGCATTTACATTCAGTTTCCTATTATAAAAAAGGAATATGAATGTAGAGTTAATTTAGACAATCATTTTCATGATATTTTAGAACAGATATTTATTTTAAAGATTCGAGATTTCAGCTGTATATATCAATTATCAGATAAACCAATCATTCAATGTAAAGATACGAACCAATATTGTATATCTAACGAATCGTTAAGAACTTTACGTGTAAAAGATGGTATGACTTTCAAGGTTTATTGAACAGTGTTAAAATACTGCCATGGAGGTTTATTGCTATGACAAAATTTAATGATATGAAATATACCCGTCCTGACTTTGAAGAAACAAAGGCAAAGATGGAAGAACTTGTTTCAGAGATGAGACAAGCTAAGGATGCAGAAACATTTTTAAACGCATTCTGGCGTATGAACAAGTTACGTCGTCACTTATATACAATGATTGTGCTCGTTAACATTCGCCATAGTATCAATACAGCTGATGAATTTTATGATGCGGAAAATAACTATTGGGATGAAACAGGTCCACTATATTCCGAAATCGAAAATGAAGCTGTTAAGGCAGTATTAGACGCACCGTTTAGGGAAGAATTACTAAAGGAAATTCCAGCGACTTACTTTCAATTAAGCGAATGTTCGTTAAAGTCATTTGATTCACGTATCGTACCACTAATGATTGAAGAAAACAAACTGACAAGTGAGTATGGAAAATTAAAGGCTTCTGCAAAGATCGAATTTGATGGTGAGGTATTAAACCTTTCTGAAATCAGTGCTAAGGTTGATACACCTGACCGTGAAGTGCGTCGTAAAGCTTATGAAGCGAAGATGGCTTGGTTTAAGGAACATTCTGCTAAGTTTGATGAAATCTATGATAAGTTAGTAAAGATACGTCATAAGATGGCGAAAGAACTTGGCTATGATAATTACATTCAATTAGGTTATTATCGTATGAATCGTTTGGACTACAACGCAGAGATGGTTGCAGGATATCGTAAACAGATTCTTGATTATGTAACTCCAGCTGCTACACGTTTATTTGAAAAGCAGAGAAAGCGTATTGGCTATGATAAGCTTGCTTATTATGACCTAGGATTCTCCTTCAAGTCTGGTAATGCAAAACCTCATGGTACAGCTGAAGAATTAGTAGAGTACGCAGTGAAGATGTACCATGAGATGTCACCTGAAACTGGTAAGTTCATCGATGTTATGAATTCTAATCAGTTATGGGATCTTGTAAGCCGCCCAAATAAACAGATGGGTGGTTATGAGACTGAAATTTATGAGTATGGTGTACCATTTATCTTCAGTAACTTTAATGGAACATCTGGGGATGTAGATGTATTAACACATGAAGCAGGACATGCTTTCCAAGCATATCTATCTGATCAGATTGAATTAATAGATGTTAAATGTCCAACAAATGAAGGTGCTGAGATTGATTCCATGTCTATGGAATTCTTTGCGTATCCTTGGATGGAATTATTCTTTAAAGAAGAAACGGAAAAGTACAAGTTCTCTCATATGACTGGTACAATTACATTCTTGCCATATGGTGCATTAGTAGACCACTATCAACATGAAGTATATGAACATCCAGAGATGACACCAGCAGAGCGTAAGGCATGCTGGAGAAGATTAGAAAAGATGTATATGCCTTATAAGGATTATGAAGGCTGCGATATCTTGGAAGAAGGTACATGGTGGTACCAACAAGGTCATATTTTCGAAAGCCCATTCTACTATATCGACTATACATTAGCACAAGTTTGTGCTCAACAATTCTTCATCCGTATGGACAAGAAGGATCCTACATACTGGGAAGACTATAAGAAGTTATGTAGACTAGGTGGTACATTATCCTTTACAAAGCTTGTAAAGGAAGCAGGTATTCGTGTTCCGTTTGAAGAGGGAACAGTGAAGGAGATTGTTTCTTACCTCGAAGATCACCTCAATCGCATTGATGATACAACACTATAAGAAAAAATGAAAAGGACTTGCATGCATGCAAATCCTTTTGTTATTTATAGAACGGCATTTAAGAATTCTTTTGTACGTTCACTCTTTGGATTTGTAAAGATTTCTTCAGGAGTTCCTTCTTCTTCAATCTTACCGTTATCCATAAAGATTACTCGATTTGCAACATTTCTTGCGAAATTCATTTCGTGTGTAACAAGAATCATTGTTAATCCTTCTTCTGCTAGCTGTTTGATGACTGCTAGAATTTCGTTTACCATTTCTGGATCTAATGCGGAAGTAGGTTCATCAAACAACATGATTTCTGGCTTCATACATAATGCACGAGCAATCGCAACACGCTGTTTTTGGCCTCCAGATAATCTTCTGACATCTGCATTTGCAAATTCTTGCATGCCAACTTTTTCAAGATAATATAGTGCAGTTTCTGCGGCTTTCTGCTTAGAGACTTTAAGTACTTTTAACTGTGGCATGATACAGTTATCAATTACAGAATAATTTGCGAAGAGATTGAATTGTTGGAAACACATACCAACACGTTTACGGAACTGATTAACATCTTTTATGGAAAGTACATCTTCAC
>CALEMV010000061.1 GCA_937910655.1 uncultured Solobacterium sp. | reverse complement strand
TTGCAACATATATTCAGCCTCGTCAAGCGGTTGCGATGTATATGGAAAAGAGTAATACAACGCTAGCCGCAATGTATGGTGCGGTATATGCAGGTGGATTTTATTCTCTGATTGACACAAGACAACCAATTGGTCGTGTGGAAAAAATCATTGAAGTATTAAGTCCGAAAGTAATCTTGAGTAATGAACGTTTCTATGAAGAAGCACGTGAAAAATTAGGGACTGCAGTTACTATTTTAAAGGTTGAAGATATCATCAATGAAGGTATCATTGATGAAAACATGCTTGCAGGGATTCGTAAACAAGCTGCTAGTACAGACCCTCTTTACGTAAACTTTACCAGTGGTTCCACTGGTGTGCCAAAGGGTGTTGTTGTTGGACATGGATCTGTTATTGACTTTATTCCAGAATTTGTAAAGGTATCTGGAATTTGTACTGATGATCGTATTGCCAACCAAGCACCGTTTGATTTTGATGTGTCTGTTAAAGATATCTACAGTAGTATCTACGTGGGTGCTAGAGTAGAGCTGATTCCACGTGAATTCTTTAGTAACCCAACACACTTGATGGATTTTTTATGTGACCATCAGGTAACTGTACTAACATGGGCTGTTAGTGCAATGTGCTTTGTGTCCATTATGAATGGATTTGGTTATCGTAATCCTGAGACAATTCGTTTGGTGATGTTCAGTGGAGAAGTTATGCCAATCAAACACTTGAATATCTGGATGAAGAATTGTCCAAAGGCAGAGTTTATCAACCTGTATGGACCTACTGAGATTACATGTAACTGCACATATTATCGCTTAGAGAATCGCGAATATGCGGCGGATGAAATCATTCCAATTGGCTCAGCGTTTGATAATGAGAAGGTATTCCTACTTTCTGATGATAATAAATTGGTTGATACACCAAATGAAAGTGGAGAAATCTGTGTGGCAGGTGCTTGTCTTGCGTTAGGATATTATCATGACGGTGAAAAGACAGCAGCTGTATTTGTACAGAATCCATTAAACACTGTGTACTATGAACGCATGTATCGTACAGGTGACCTTGCGAAATACAATGAGCAAGGAGAACTTGTTTATATTGGACGTAAAGACTTCCAAATCAAGCACTTAGGACACCGTATTGAGCTAGGTGAAATTGAAAGTCTAGTACAAGGACGTAGTGGTGTTGTGCGTGCATGTGCAATCTATGACCACAACAAGAAACGTATTTATTTATTCTGGCTAGGTGAGCGTGATCAAAAAGAATTACATAACGAACTAAAGGTCGTTATGCCAAGCTATATGGTACCTAACAAGTTAGTACACTTGGATGAAATGCCAATGACAAAGAATGGTAAGATTGATCGTGCCGTATTAAAGAAGATGGAAGGAATCGAATAATGCAAGAGAAAGAACTAAAGTATATCGCAGAACACTATCAAACACCTTGTTTTATCTTTGATTTAGAAGCGGTAAAAGAACGTGTTAAAAAGATGAGGGAAATTGTAGGTGGTACGTATCATCTATGTTATTCCATCAAGGCAAATCCATTCTTGATTCCGACGATGGCAGAAATCACGGATAAACTAGAAGTGTGTAGTCCAGGTGAGTTATCTATCTGTAAAGCTCTGCATGTAGAACCAACTAAGATTTTATATTCCGGTGTCAATAAGACAGAAGTGGATGTCACAGATGCGATGGAATATGGTGTGATTCATTACACAGCGGAATCTCTACTACATATGGATATTGTCAATCGTATTGCTGGAAAGTACCAAAAGAAAGTGGAAATTCTACCACGTTTGAATGCAGGTAGTCAGTTTGGTATGTCCAAGGAAGATTTATTCTCAATCTATGCAAATGAAGAAAACTATCCAAATGTGATTGTAAAGGGGATTCACTACTTTGCGGGTACACAACGTAAGAAGAACGATAAACAAATCAAAGAGTTGGATATGTTGTTGGGATTAATCAAAGAGATTCAAACAACATTCAATCGTAAAGTAGAACAGATTGAATAT
>CALEMV010000060.1 GCA_937910655.1 uncultured Solobacterium sp. | reverse complement strand
AGGTTATACAAAATGAGCGATTTGACAAAGAAAGCATTAGGCGCTTCTCTAAAGAAGATTTTATTACAGAAGCCTCTCGAAAAGATTACAATCACCGATCTTACAAATGATTGCGGTGTAAACCGCCAAACATTTTATTATCACTTCCATGATATTTATGATTTGATTGATTGGATTTATCTTGCGGAGGGCGAAGAAGCCATTGGAACTCAACGTAGTTATGATAGTTGGCAAGATGGACTTTTATCTGCCTTCAAGATTATTGAAAAAGAAAAACATTTTATCTTAAATACAATTCACTCCCGTTCACAGTCTCATATCATGCGTATGCTAGAAGATGCGGCTGAGTACTTACTATTAAATGTAATTCGTGAACTATCTAAAAATTATAATGTTTCAAATGAAACAATTCATTTCATAGCATCCTTCTATCGATTCAGCTTTGCCGGAGTAGTATTTGACTGGATTGAAAATGGCATGCATGAAAATCCACAAAAGATTGTTGATCGGGTAGCACTTCTACTGCAAGGTACATTCTCTGCCGCATTAGAACGTTTCGAGAAAGCCAAGATGTAAGAAAGACCACATATGTGGTCTTTTTAAAAGTATTGATGATATATTTCTAATGCGGATGCAGGTTCTAAGCCTGCTCCTTTTTTAGATACGACTGCCCCTGCTATATCATTTGCAAATAACAAGATATCTTTCATATTTGCATGCATGCATAATCCTGCAATCACAGCACCCACATGCGAATCTCCTGCACCAATTGTATCTGCTACAGTTACTTTCTTTGATGGTACATGCACAAAATTTGAGCCATCATAACTCGTAGACCCTTTTTCACCCAACGTAACAATCACAATATTCCCTGTTCGCATATACAGTTCCTGTAATCCTTCGTTGATATCGTTCTTTCCACTCAAACCAAACAGTTCTATTTCATTGACATGTAGGATTGGTTTGAGTGCATAGATGCGTTCCATGATTTCTTTAGAGATATGTGCATATCTTGGACCTGGCGCAAATACAACCTGCCCATTACATGCGGCTAGGCAATCTACGATACGTGAACCATCCTTATCTTCAATTTCAATCCCACAAGCATAGATATATTCATAGGATGAAAGATCTAGCGAATCTGTCCATTCCTTTTGAAATGTATACTCTGCACCATGGTAAGAAAGAAATGTTCTTTCTCCACTATCCTCAACCAAGCAATAACAACAACCATTTTCTTGTGCTGTACGGATAGTGGTAGTAATCCCTGCTTTTTGTAATTCTGTTTCTACAAATTTTCCATATACACCTGTGCCTACTGGAGAAAGAAATGTATATGGCATGGATAACTGATGTAATATCGATACTACATTAAATGCACAACCACCAATCTGTAATGTTTGACCATAGATGTTCGCATCCTGTGCAGATGCAGGTATCTCTGGTAAGTTAATAATGACATCACAAACGGTTGAACCAATGATTAAACAGGGTTTCATATTTTATCCTCTATGCTTTCTTATAATGCATAATGCCACCAATATTCTTGGCATTTGTATAACCCAATCCTCTTAACATCATGACTGCTGCACCAGATCTTCTGCCACTATGGCAATAGACAAATAGTGGTGTATCTTTTGCGTAATGCATGTCTTGAATCTTTTCTAAATTGGAAAGCGGAATATTTACACTTTCTGGAATATGTTCTTCTTCATATTCATCCACTTCTCTAACATCCAGTAGTACTGCTCCTGGTGTTTCTTTCATTGTCTTAAGTTCTTCGTTAATGTCTGTTGAACGAAAGATATCAAACAATCCCATTTATTGAACCTCCACAAATTCTTCTGGTGTTACCATTAGTTGATCTAACTGATATGTTCCTTGGCTAAAAGTGAACTTCGCAATCCCAC
>CALEMV010000059.1 GCA_937910655.1 uncultured Solobacterium sp. | reverse complement strand
AATGGTATTTGCAAAACCTGACTCACGTTATAGTCAAAAGGCATTTGCAGTATTAAATCAAGCCGCAAAGGATGCTGGGGTTACTGTTTACTATGTAGACGTAAGTAGAAAGTTCTACAAGACAGATGAAGAGTTTATGCAGTATCGTGAAAAGGTTGAAGAGTTTATCGACGTAACATACTTAGAGAATCCAAAGGGTGGAACATCTCTCTATATTCCAGATGTTATGGCAGTAAAAGATGGTAAAGTTGTAGATTTCATGTTAAATCTTGATTACGATGCACATACGGTACAAATAACAGAAGCACAAATCGAAGAATATAAAACACGATTAAACGAATTATTAGATAAATAACCTCCGATATTCGGAGGTTATTTATCTTGCTTTATAACACTGCGCAAGATAGCCACTTCTTGCGTTTTCTTCTGTATCTTCACTTTCATCAAACCCATCATATGGTGCCTTAGGGTCATGTATTTTCGGCTTTCGTCTCATTGAATTACAAATTTCATCAATATGTGCAAATGCAAAGTCAAAGTCATCTGTCCACCCTGTATGACCCGTAATGATCTTTAACTGTAGATTACGTTTTACAAGTATTTCTTTAAGTCTCTGTAACGATTGACATTGAAGCTTACGGTCTTCTGCAAGTGTATTTAAGAATGCATAACCTCCATCTGCCCCAAGCCAAAGCGTATCTCCAGTAAATAGATAACAATCATCAACAAGATACACTAGATGTCCCCAGGTATGCCCAGGTACTAAAAACGCTTCAATCTTAATATTACCAATGTAAAATATCTGTCCATCTTCAATGAGTATCTTAGGATTATCAATAATGACCTGTGGTAATGTTGTTAAACCCCAGAAAACTTTACGATGCTTACGACCTTCTAGATATTCATTTTCGATATTTCCAATATAGATTGTCGCATCTCTAAAAAGTTCATCGCTACCTTGTTCAATAGCGCCTACATGATCAGTATCCTGATGTGTAACAAGAATCTCTTTAATATCCTTTGAATTGATACCAAGCCACTGCATCTTCTCTGCAAGTCGATCATAGTTATAACC
>CALEMV010000058.1 GCA_937910655.1 uncultured Solobacterium sp. | reverse complement strand
CAAGATGCTAAATGGCGCAAAGGGTCCAGGTGTACGTGCACTACGTGTACAATCAGATAAACTTGCATACAAGCGTATGATGCAAAATATCTGTTTACATCAAGAAAACCTAACCATCATTGAAGGTATGGCAAGCAAACTTAATGTAACCAACAACAAAGTAACAGGTGTTACGTTAAAAGATGGCACAATCTTAAATGCCAAGATTGTAATAGTAACAACAGGCACATATATGGCAGGTGTAAATATGATTTCATCAGAAGTTACACCAGGTGGCCCGGATCTTGAACCTACAACAGGGGACTTATCAGAGTCTTTGCGAGAGTTAGGTTTGAGAACCTTCCGTTTAAAAACAGGAACACCGCCAAGAATCCTACGTTCATCAATTGATTTTAGTAAAACCAAGCTAGAACCAGGGACAGAAGGTTTCTTACATTTCTCAGAATTAACCACAAGAGAAGATGTATTACCATATGACAAGCAAGTATGTTGCCATATGACATATACAACCCCAGAAACACATGAATATATTTTAGGTAATCTTAATAAATCCAGTATGTACTCTGGTGTTGTAAAGGGAGTTGGACCTCGTTATTGTCCATCGATTGAAGATAAACTTGTGCGTTTTAAAGATAAGCCAAGACATCTATTATTTTTAGAACCAGAATCACTTGAGTTAGATACTATCTACCTACAGGGATTCTCTACATCTCTTCCAAGAGATATACAAGAAAAGATGGTACATTCACTACCTGGTTTTGAAAATGCAATCATTAAGAAATATGCGTACGCTATTGAATACGATGCAATTGATCCAATTCAAATGAAGCCAAGTTTTGAATCGAAGATTATCGAAAATTTATTTACAGCAGGTCAAGTTAACGGAACATCGGGATATGAAGAAGCTGCTGGACAAGGTTTACTTGCAGGTATTAATGCATGTATGAAACTTGATGGAAAAGAGCCACTTATTCTAGCAAGAAACGAAGCATATATTGGTGTCTTAGTTGATGATCTAACAACCAAAGGTACATTAGAGCCATATCGTTTATTAACATCACGTGCAGAGTTTAGATTGTTGCTGAGACATGATAATGCCGACCAACGACTGATTGAATATGGTCGTCAAATTGGACTAGTTAGTCAAGAAAGATATGATGCATACCTCGAAAAGATGGAGAATGTGCAGAAGTTAATACAACATCTATCTGAAACAATATTTGTACAAGATGAAGAAAAGGTACATGCATACCTTACTTCACTAGGATATGAAAGTGATGCACATATTGGTATTAATGGAATTGATTTAGTAAAACGTCCAAATGTCACAACAAAAGAACTTCTCGCTACGATTGGAGAAGAAGTTGATGAAGAAATTGCTAACCAATGTGATATCGAACTAAAATATGCAGGCTATATCGAAAAGGCAAAACGAGAAGCCAATAAGCTAAAAGAGATGGATAGTATCAAGTTAGGTGTTGATTTCAATTATGATGAGGTTGATAACCTATCCATTGAAGGAAGACAAAAGCTAATGAAATATAAACCAGCGACGATGGGACAGGCATCCAGAATTTCAGGTGTTAACCCGGCCGATATCGCGGTACTTGCGATTGCTATTAAACAAGGAAAAGGAAGATAAGAAATGAAATATACAGATGTAGTATCAAACGTAAATGTCTATGGAATGGATTCAGCTGTTATGGGTTCAAAATATCCGATGGCAGTTGATTTAACAAAAGTAGATGGAACAATCGTTCCACGCACACACGCACTAGCAAGCGCAAAACCAGGAAGTGGTCATGATAACTTCTTAAATGGAATTATCGTACAGTTCGACCTCACATTTACAAATAAGGCGTGGGTTGAAGCAGAACGTTATCACTTCCTCGACTTTATTAGCTCACAATCGACAATGCACCGTATCACAAAGTTCAACTTAGATGAGGTGTATATCTCTTATACAGATCCACGTATTATCGAAATCATGAAAGAAAAGGTT
>CALEMV010000057.1 GCA_937910655.1 uncultured Solobacterium sp. | reverse complement strand
ATCGTTACCCTGCTCATCTACAAATCTTGTTACCTTTAATTCAGGAACATCAACTGTAGGTGCGTCATTAGGTACTTCGCTATGGAACTCTTCATATACATAAGTTCTGATACCATCTAGGTCAGGTAACTTTTCCTTAAATACGTACTTCGTTCCATTGAATGTGATTTCACCTTTCTTCTCCGTAAAACCTGTTTCAAAATCTGCAATAGGTTCGTTATCGGTGTTGACAAATGTAGTGATCTTGAATTCTGGAATCTCTACTGTAGGTGCATCACCTGGAATTTCATGTTGCTCATTCCATGTGTTTGTCACGTTGAAACCATTCTCCATATCACCTGTTACAGATGTCATATAGAAATTGATTTCATCTTCTTTAATAGAGTATTGAATTTCTTGAGTTCCGTTATACTTGCGTAAACCTGTAAATGTATATTCCCAGTTATTTGATGCGTCTAATGTTACGGATTGATTTGTATCTACATTATCAGCATATAAATGCATCACTGCTTGTGTGCCAGTATTTCCTACCCAAGTTTTAGATACCTTAATATCTCTTGTAATAGGCTGATCTTTTACTGTTACAACATTCTCTGTGCTTACTGATGTTTGGATTGTGTGTACAGTATTATCTACCTTATATCCAAATGGAGCTTCGATTTCTCTTACTTCATAGTTAGCTTCGAATACTACATTAGGTGTTACGGCTGTACCGTCTTCGCCAGTTACTAAGGTTTGTGTTGTATTGTCATCCAAGTCTTTAATCTCAAACTTAGCACCAGCAAGTCCTGCACCTGTTTCAGCATCCTGCTTAACAATTTTTAGTTTTCCTACTGTCGTTACGCCTGTATCGCCACCTACATCTGCCAACTTATATTGGGCTGTAACATCTTTCGTTACTTCGTCACTTGAGATAGCGACATTGTTTTTCTGGAGCGTACCACTTGTCATCGAAGTCTTCATAAATAACATATAACCTTGTGTACCGATATCACCTAGAGGTAATGTCCATGATTTATAATCAGAAGAGAATTGAATCTTGTCTGTTACATCAATAACCTCGCCCCAATTAGAAATACCTGCATTTTCAGTG
>CALEMV010000056.1 GCA_937910655.1 uncultured Solobacterium sp. | reverse complement strand
CGTGACTTCATTCCAGATCCAAACTATGTAGCTGCAGATCCAGAGAAGGAGAAACTATTACTTGACCTTGCATGCATGATTACAAACCGTATCAAGGCAAAGTTAACGCATTCTGTTAAAACAGAAGATCCAGAATACTGGATGCTAGATGAAGTACTTACAAAAGAAGAAGTGAAGTTCATGTTATCGTTCAAGAAGACACGTGTTGGATACAAACCAGAAGTTCTAGCGAAGAAAAATAATATGACGCTAGAAGAAACACAGAAGATGATTGAACATCTGTGTTGGATTGGTTTGATTGAGATGAACCGTGAAAATCCAGAGAACGAGAAACAGTATAATGTACCTATTTTCGTTCCAGGTTCTGCTGAGTTTATGATGATGAATGATGAACTAACAGCAGCACATCCAAACCTTGCGACATTCTTTAACCTAATGACACAGATGCCACTAGAACCTGTAACACCAATGGTTCCACTTGGTGGTGGCGGAATTGGTATGCATGTAATTCCTGTAGAAAAGGCAATTGAACATGTAAATCAATCCGTATCTGTAGAGCATTTAAGTCATTGGTTAGATAAGTATGATAAGTACGCAATCAGTCAATGTACATGCCGTCGCCAACAAGAGATGCGTGGTGAAGGATCTGGTGAAATCAACGGTGAATTCTGTATTGGTGTTGGAGACATGGCAGAATATCAGGTGGACCGTGGTAGAGCACATTATGTTTCCTATGACGAAGTCTTAGAAATCTTAAAACGTGGTGAACGTCATGGCTTCGTACATCAAATCACAAACATTGATGGTGAAGGTAAGATTGTAGGTATCTGTAACTGTGCACCTGGTGTATGTAATGCATTACGTACATCACAGTTGTACAATACACCAAACCTATCTCGTTCCGCATATCGAGCACATGTCGAGAAAGAAAAGTGTGTTGCCTGTGGTAAGTGTGTTGAAGTTTGCCCAGTTGGAGCTGCGAAGCTTGGTCAGAAGTTATGTACAAGTTTAGGCGCAATCAAGTATCCAACAACATTATTACCAGATGAGACAGAATGGGGAGAAGATCATTGGAATCCAGATTATCGTGAAACGTCTAAGATTAACTGTTATGACACGGGTACTGCACCATGTAAGACTGCTTGTCCTGCGCACTTAGCAGTACAAGGATATGTAAAGATGGCTTCTGAAGGAAGATTCATGGATGCTCTTAAACTAATCAAGCAGGATAATCCTTTCCCTGCAGTATGTGGTGCAATCTGTAATCGTCGTTGTGAAGACGCATGTACTCGTGGTAAGGTTGACCAACCTATCGCAATTGATGAAATCAAGAAGTACATTGCGGCGCAAGAATTAAATGCAGAGACACGCTTCGTTCCTTTATGCGAAAAGGACGATGGTGGAATGTGGTCTGATGAATATAAGATTGCGATTATCGGTGCAGGTCCTGCTGGTCTTTCAGCAGCCTACTATCTCCGCATGCATGGATATCCTGTAACAGTATTTGAAAAGGAAGGCCGTGCAGGTGGTATGTTACTGAATGGTATTCCATCTTTTCGCTTAGAAAAAGATATTATCGAAGCTGAAATCGATGTACTACGTCAGATGGGTGTTGAGTTTAAATACAACATTGAAATTGGTAAGGACACAACAATCCCATCGTTACGTAGTGAAGGCTATAAAGCATTCTATATTGCGATTGGTGCCCAAGGTGGACGTAAGACAGGTGTTCCTGGTGAAGACGCAAATGGTGTTCAAACAGGTGTTGAGTTCTTGCGTAAAGCAAATAACAAAGAATTAAGACATGCATTAGAAGGTGATGTAGTTGTTATTGGTGGTGGTAATGTTGCGGTTGACGTAGCACGTACTGCTGTTCGTCTAACAGAAGGCAAAGTCACAATGTTATGTCTTGAAGGTGAAAAGGAAATGCCTGCGGCTAGAGATGAAGTACTAGAAGCCAAGGAAGAAGATATTTCTGTTATGAATGGTTGGGGTCCAAAGGAAATCCTAACTGAAAATGGAAATGTTACTGGTGTTGTATTTAAGAAGTGCTTATCTGTAAAGGATGCGGATGGTAAGTTTAATCCTCAATATGATGAAAGTGAAACTATCACAGTTCCATGCAAGAATGTATTACTCTCCATTGGACAATCCATTGAATGGGGCAAACTATTAGAAGGCACAAAGGTTGAACTCAACCGTAACAATACTGCTAAGGCTGACCCAGTCACATTACAAACTGCTGACCCAGATATCTTTGTTGGTGGTGATGTATATACAGGTCCAAGATTTGCGATTGATGCGATTGCGGCTGGTAGAATTGTAGAGGATTCCATTAATCGTTTCGTTCATCCAGGACAATCTATGACAATCAACCGTGACCTACGTCATTTCATTGAATTAAATAAGGATAATGTTGTATTAGAAGAGTTTGATACAGCCAAGCGTCAAATTCCTGGACATAAACAAGGAAATCCAAAGGCTACATTCAACGATATGCGTTTGGCATTTACAGATGAACAAGTTCGTACAGAAGCAAAACGTTGTTTGGGTTGTGGTGCGACATTCGTTGACCTTAATAAGTGTATCGGTTGTGGTCTATGTACAACACGTTGTGAATTCGATGCGATTCACTTGCAAAGAGATTTACCAGATGCATCTAGAATGTATCGTTGTGAAGATAAGATTAAGGCTGTTCTTCCTTACGCCGCAAAACGTAAGCTTAAGATTTTATTCAAGAAGAAGAGTAAATAACCATGCATGAGATGGGAATCGTTACACACCTTGCAAAATCTCTTACAGAAATGGCAGAAGAAAACAAGGTCACAAAATATGGCTCAGTAACCCTAGAGGTTGGTGAAGTGTCTGGTATCATGACAGATTACTTCGTAGATTGTTGGGATTATTTCAAAGTAAAGTATCCTCTATTACTAGAGTGTGAATTAAAACTAGAGACAATTCCTGCCGTGACATTTTGTGAATCGTGTAAACAGGAATATGAGACAGTAAAACATGGAAGAATATGTCCATACTGCGGTAGTGAAGAGACGTACCTTGTAAAAGGTGATGAATGCGTTATCAAAGAAGTTGAAGCAGAAACAGAAGAGTAGAAATTCAAAATCTACTCTTCTTTTTTGAATGAATTGATATATAATGAACATTATTCTTTGAAGGGAGGAAAACGTGATGAGAAAAAGCATGGTTGAGGGAAACTCTTTAAAACTGATATTACAATTTGCGATTCCGCTCTTATTAGGAAATCTTTTCCAACAGACATATAATGTGGCAGATGCCGCAATTGTAGGACAAACACTAGGTCCTGCAGCGCTAGCAGCTGTTGGTGCGACCAGCAGTGTCCAGTTTTTGGTATTGGGATTTTGTATTGGTACAATGGCAGGTTTTGCGGTACCAATTGCCCAACGCTTTGGTGCAAATGATTCAAAGGGAATGCAGAGATTTGAATTTCAAGGTTGTATTTGGACATTTATTATTGCGGTGATTATAACTGCCGCAACGTGCTTTTTCTGTCCGTTAATCTTGGATTTATTACGTGTTCCAGCTGAAATCTATCAGGATACATATAACTATATTATTGTGATTTTTATTGGCATACCTTTTACACTTTTATATAACTACTTATCGAGTATCCTACGTGCAATCGGTGACTCTAAAACACCATTTATCTTCTTAGCAATTTCAGCTGTACTGAATATCTTCTTGGATATCTTCTGTATCATTAACTTGAAGTGGGGAGTTGCGGGAGCGGCGATTGCGACTGTATTCTCGCAAGCAGTATCAGGTGTTTTATGCTTAATTTTAATTGTGATGAAATTTCCAATTTTACATATTCATTCAGAAGAAAGAAAGTTTGATCCTGAACTATCAAAACGATTATTGATAATGGGAATTCCGATGGGCCTACAGTATTCAATCACAGCCATCGGTTCAATGATTATGCAATCAGCAAATAACTCTCTAGGAACAGTGTATGTTTCTGCCTTTACTGCTGGTGTCAAGATTAAGCAGTTCTTGTTGTGTCCGTTTGATGCCTTGGCTACTGCTGTTTCTACCTTTGTCTCACAAAACTACGGCGCAAAGAAAGAAGACCGTATCAAAGAAGGTTTGCGTAAGGGTACTTATGTTGGTGTTGCGTATGGTGTGCTAGCAGGAATCTTCATGATTCTATTTGGAAAAGTACTCAGTACTTTATTTATTACAGGTGATGAAACAGTACTATCTGCGGCAGATTTATATCTAAGAAGAGCGGGATATGCTTGGTGGTTATTAGGTATCTTGAATGTTGTGCGTATGAGCATTCAAGGATTAGGATATGCGATGCGTGCAATCTATTGTGGTGTTGTTGAAATGATTTGTCGAACAGCCGTCTGTGTATTTTTGGTAGCAGACTTTGGATTTAATGCGATTACGTGGGCTGATCAAAGTGCATGGCTTGGCGCGGTACTCTATCTAATACCAGTAACGATTATCACAATGCGTGATATCTCGGAACAGATTCACAATGAAGCTAACGCTGCTATATTGATGAAATAAATTAAGAAATAGAAAAAAAGGGAAGAACCTTTCGGAACTTCCCTTTTATTTATGGTGGTCTCTGAGGGGCTCGAACCCTCGACCCACTGATTAAGAGTCAGTTGCTCTACCAACTGAGCTAAGAAACCATCTCGCTTAATGCTTTATGATTATATAATTTAAATTTTATCTTTGCAAGAGGTTTTTAAGATAAATTTCTTTCGTTTGATTTTTTTCGCAATTTTAAAGAAAAAAAACAAAAATGACTTGCTTGTGACGTTGCGTGATAAACTATCATTATTATGAGGTGAGAGATATGCGTGATACTATCGAAAGAAATAAACAAAAAATGTATTCGACAGGTGAGATTGCGAAATTATGCGGTATTACTGTTCGTACTGTTCAATATTATGATCAACGAGGACTACTAATTCCTACTGAACTAAGTGAAGGTGGTAGACGTATGTATACTTCCGAGGATGTAGAAAAATTAAGATTATTAATTTATTTGCGCTCTCTAGGATTATCCATTGATGATATTGCCAGTATTTATCAGCAAGACAATGGTGAGAATATAATAAAGGCTTTAATTGATGAACGTATATTTGCGATAGAGAAAGAAGTTGAAGAACAAAAAATAAAACTTCAAGATGCAAAATCATTTCGTGAACAATTAAATGCAATACCAGTGATAACACCAGCCTCAATGCCAAATATTGCGTATATTTTGAAACGGAAAGAACGATTAAAACATTACCGGATACAGCTTTTCATTATTGGAATTATAGTTGGAATCATACAAGGTGTATCTTTTGTGTATTCGCTATTTAGTGGAAAGTGGTGGATATATCTTGTTGTTGAGGTATTGATAATTATTTTTGGATCAATTTTATTCAAAAAATATATGCATATTGTTGCCTATATCTGTCCTGAATGTCATACCGTTTTTAGGCCAAATGGAAAAGAGGTTTTTTGGGCGAGACACACGTTTCATACTAGAAGGTTGACTTGTCCATGTTGTAATAAAAAAGGGTTCTGTGTAGAAACCTTACGGGAGGAAGACTTATGATTGAAATTAAAAATTTAACGAAGAAGTATGATGGGAAAGTTGCTGTAGAGCACTTATCTTTGTCTGTTTCTGATGGAGATATCTATGGTTTTATTGGGGCTAATGGTGCAGGGAAAACTTCTACCATAAAAGCAATCGTTGGTATTCATGGCTTTGATGAAGGTGATATTTTAATAAATGGTCATTCTATTCAAAGTGAGCCAATCTTATGTAAACAACAAGTGGCATATATACCAGATAATCCTGATTTATATGAGCATTTAACGGGGTATCAATTCATTAACTTTATCGCTGATTTGTATCATGTGTCTTCTGAAGATAGAAAAAATCGCATACAAACATATGGGAATCTTTTCGAAATGACAGATTCCCTGGGAAATATGATTTCTTCATATTCACATGGGATGAAACAGCGTACTGCAATTATTGCGGCTCTTATACATGAACCGAAGATATTGATCTTAGATGAACCATTTGTAGGGTTGGATCCAAAAGCTACATTTGAACTCAAGAATATTATGAAAGAAATGACGCAGAAAGGATGTACAATTTTCTTCTCAACTCATGTTTTAGATGTGGCAGAGAAACTCTGTAATAAAATTGCTATTATCCATAAAGGAAAACTTGTTACATGTGGTAATACGGATACCGTAAAGGGAACAAAGTCATTAGAAGAGTTCTTTATGGAGGTGGATGCATAATGAATCAAATCATTCATTTATCAAAAGCAAAACTCTTAAATACACTACCCATAAATGATTTTTGCGGAAACAATAAACAAAAACGTAATATAGCTGTATTGTTCGTTGTTGTTATTGTCTATATGGCAATAAATATTGGGGCATTTTCTGTCACAACAACAATGAACTTGATACATGCAGGACTTGTGGAATATGTGTATGCAAGCTTGTTGTCGCTAACGAGTGTCGCTTTAATAACATTATTATTGTTTACGTTGAATGCATTATTGTTCGAGGGCAATGATTATGACATGTTGCAGTCACTGCCAGTTTCTAAAAGAGATATTATCGCAAGTAAACTATTGATTGTTTATATCTTTGCGTATTGTTTTGCCTGTGGAATGATGTTACCAGGTATGGTGGTGCATGTACTTATTACACATGCATACTTACAGCTTGCATTCGGTATTCTCTCTCTTGTGTTTGTTCCGGTAATACCGATAGGAATTGCAATCATCTTTAGTGTGGGCATTCTTTATGTAGCATCTTTTGCTAAACATACAACAGTATTAAAAGTACTATTATCTGTTTTATTGTTTATTGGTTTGATGGTAGGAATCTTTCTGCTTCAAAGTGTCGGCGGTTTATCTACTATGACAGGATTACAAATGATACAGATATACCCACTATCCTTGATATTTTTAAAGTCAAACCTATTATATGCATGCATATCAATCGTCATTTCTGTAGTAATCTTCTATATGCTTACATGGAAATATGAAGTTTTGCATAAGCTTTCCACAAAACGTAGAGTTATATACCATGATGCAACTTTTAAGCATCATTCAGTATTCCATGCGTTATATCAAAAAGAATTGAAACGTTTCTTTGGTTCGTATTTAGCATTAATTAATCAGGGGTTTGGTGTCATTATGTTAGTAATAGGGAGTGTGTTGTTGGTGTTTGTGCCACCAACAATGCTGTTTTCCATGTTGAAAGTGTCGCAAATACCTGCAAATGTGGTGGATTATATTCCGCTTGTGATTGCAGGGATGCTGGCATTCACATTCCCTTCAGCTTCTTCCTTATCATTAGAAGGGAAGAATTTATGGATTATTCAAACTGCTCCAATCAAGATGAAAGATATTATATTTAGTAAGATATCGGTAACATTATCTTTACATCTAATAGGATATGTTTGCGCAATCATCGCAGTATTCTTACGATTTTCGCTATCAGTCGAACAGATGATTGCGGTGTTACTTATTCCATTAGTATATTCTTTCTTTACTGCAATCTTGGGATTTGCGCTAGACTATCGATTCGCGAATTATAGTTGGGACAATGAAATTGTTCCAATTAAGCAAAATTTGCAGGTTGGCTTAACGATGTTGACTGGTTTATTTATGGTTGGATTACCGATACTACTTTCAACTTGTTTAGTCATAAATCTTTATTTCACAATGTATCTGGTAGCGGGTATTCTATTCATTGTAAGTGTGATTCTATTTCTACTTTTGAGTAGAATTCGTACATTATCCTAGTTCAATTCCATTGCATATTAGTTTAGAACCGCATTCTGTACAGTCGATATCAAATTGTCGTTGGTATCTTTGCTCTTCTGGAATGTAGTTATTAAATTGGTCGACGAGTATATATTTGTGTTTTCTTCCTTGGTGTTGTAAACCGGAGCGGAAGGCTTGTTTAGATTGAATGGTTTTGGATGGGATTTGATATGTTTTCCCATCCATCTCCCCAATCAGATGGTAAACAGGAAAGTATACGTTCTGGACGTTTGGTTAGTAGGAAGAATTTTACATCACTGCGGATGCGCATGATATCCCAAGCTTGTGTGCGCCAAGCGTCTGCTTCTTCTAGGAAGAAATCTGAGGTCATACATACACGTATGAGTTCACCGCTTTTGATCTTATATTCACCCTTGCGATTTTTCGCTAAGGGTTTTTTTATACTATTTGTTAAGTGGATGAGTGAGCCATCTTGAGCGCGTATTTGGTCGAGAAAATACATATAGCAGTTTGCGCATCCTTCGCTAATCTTCTTACATCCATGCCAAGGGTTCCATGTGTCATGCATTGTGTTATCCTCCTGGTATGTATTGTATGTATTGTGTTAGGTGAACACAAATAATTAGTTTGTGAATTTGAGTAAATTTTATACATTGAAAAAATAATCTGTATTTCTGAAAGAAATTTACATCAAATGTGAAAGAAATGTGTAAAAATTTGTTTATAATAGTTGATTTATGATTTTGACATCAATATAATAAGAACATCTTAAATAAGAGATTAGAAAACGAGGGTGGAAATGATGAATTTCAATAAATTAATCAAAGGTGGATTTGCGGCACTGATGGCTGTATCACTAGCAGCTTGTGAAGCGTCCGAAGGATCTACTAATTCTACAGCAACAGAAACAACTTCTGATTATGTTGCGGCTGGAGATTTGAAGTCATATACAATTGGTACATTAGGGCCAACGACAGGTGATTATGCAGTATATGGTTTAGCTGTTACAAATGCAGTGAAACTTGCAGTAGAAGATTACAACGCTGCAAATGGTACAAACATTAAGGTAGATGTACAGGATTCTCAAGGCGATCAAACACAGGCAATCAATATCTATAATAAGTTTGTTACAGATACAAAGGTTGCAGGTATTATCGGTGGTACAGTTTCAGGTGAATCTTATGCGATTGCTGTACAGAGTAAGGATACTGGCATTCCAATGATTACACCTAGTGGTACTGCTGCAAATATTACTGATGAAGGTGGCGCAAATGTATTCCGTGCATGCTATACAGACCCACAGCAGGCAAAGCAGGTAGCTGACTTTACATATGAAACATTAGGTTTAAAGAAGGCTGCTATGATTTATAACAGTGATGATGATTACTCAACTGGTGTAGCGGAAGCTTTCAAGGCTGAATTCGAAAGTAAAGGTGGAAAGGTTGTTCTTTCTGAAGCGTTCTCTACTTCTGATCAGGACTTCAGTTCTCAGTTAACAAAGATTGCGGCTGAAGATGTTGATGTATTATTTGTTCCAAACTATTATGAAAAGGATGTACAGATTGCAAAGCAGGCAAGAAATCTTGGCATTAAGGCACAGATTGTTGGTGCTGATGGTTGGGATGGAGCTACTAGTGTAGCTGGTAACGATGCTTCCGCAATTGAAGGTGTTATCTTCATCAACCAATACTCACCAGATATGGAGAGTGTTCAGGATATTATGAAGAAGTACAAGGAAAAGTTCGGTACAGATATTAACTCATTCGGTATCAATGCATATGACTCAACAATGTTGTTGTTACAGACAATCGAAAAGGCTGGTTCTCTTAAGGCTAGCGATATTGTAAAGGGTATTGCATCTACAGACTACAAGGGAATCTTAGGAAGCATCTCCTTTGATAGTAATGGTGATCCAATCAAGGAACCAGTATTCGTTCAAATTAAGAACGGTCAATATACAACTTATAAGAAGTAGTACTTTGAGATAGGGAGGCAATACTCCCTATTTCGTTATTTGTGGTAAGGAGGAACATGCATGAATCAGTTTTTTATGCAATTTATCAATGGATTAAACATCGGCTCAATTTATGCACTGATTGCGCTAGGCTATACGATGGTATATGGTATTGCAAAGTTAATTAACTTTGCGCATGGTGACGTCATCATGGTCGGTGCGTATATTAGTTTTATCAGTATGAAGTTTGGGTTACCATGGTGGCTTGCGGTCATTATCTCTATCGTCGTATGTGCTGTTTTAGGCGTCGTGATGGAGAAGGTTGCGTATAAGCCCTTACGTAATGCAAGTCGTATTTCATTATTGATTACTGCGATTGGTATTAGTTACCTCCTACAAAATGCATTCCAATTAATTTTTGGCGCAAATCCACAGCCATATCACGCGTTTATTACGTTACCAGCGTTAAATCTTGGTGGTATTTCAATTCAGGCAAACTATTATATTACATTTAGTGTGTCTGTACTGCTGATGATCTTATTGACGTTATTTGTAAATAAGACAACGATGGGTAAGGCGATGCGTGCTGTATCAGAGGATGAAGGTGCTGCCAAGCTAATGGGAATTAACGTTGATACTACAATTAGCTTAACGTTTGCGATTGGCTGTGCGCTTGCGGCAATTGCGGGTATTCTTTATGCAAATTGTTATCCAATGATTAATCCAACCCTAGGTTCTTTACCTGGTATTAAGGCGTTTATTGCGGCGGTACTTGGTGGAATTGGTTCGATTCCAGGTGCGGTAATTGGTGCGTTTATCCTTGGTATGGTGGAAGCGATGACTAAGGCATATATTTCCTCTCAGTTAACAGATACGATTGTATTTGCAATTTTGATTTTGATGTTGGTATTTAAACCGGCAGGTATTCTAGGAAAGAATGTAAAGGAGAAGGTGTAAGTGATGAAGAAACTCAATTTAAAAAACAGACTCCTACTCGAATTTGGCATTACTGCACTAGGATATATCTTGCTCGTTGTGTTAATGCGTATTGGTGTATTAAAGAGTTATTGGCAAGGTATCTTGATTACAATCTGTATCAATGTAATCTTGACGGTATCTTTAAATATGACAGCAGGTTTCCTTGGTGAACTTGCACTAGGTCATGCGGCTTTTATGGCAGCGGGAGCCTACGCTTCTGCGGTATTCACAAAGTCGATGCGTTTATTACCTATTATCGAATTTCCGATTGCGATTCTCATCGGTGGTATCGTTGCGATGATTTTAGGTCTTCTTGTTTGTTTGCCAACCCTACGTTTACGTGGAGACTATCTCGCAATCATTACATTAGCCTTTGGTGAAATTGTACGTAATGTACTGATTAACTTGAAAGTATTGGGTGGTGCTGGTGGTTATTCTGCAATCGCAAAGAATACTACATTTACATGGGCATTTGCTTTAGCTGCGATTACGGTATTCTTGTCGTTATCGCTAATTCATTCTCGACATGGTCGTTCGATTATTGCGATTCGTGAGGATGAGATTGCGGCTGAATCTTCTGGTATCAATACCCAGAAGTATAAAATTATTACATTCCTATACTCTGCATTCTTTGCGGGTGTAGGTGGTGCTTTATACGCTCATTACATGGGCTTCTTACAACCGAGCGTATTTACATTAGATAAATCAATTGAGATTTTGGTAATGGTTGTATTAGGAGGTATGGGTAATATCTTTGGTTCTATTGTTTCCGCAAGTGTTCTAACATTATTACCAGAAGTACTACGTAGTGTAAGTGACTATCGTATGCTTGTATATTCTATTGTGTTAATTCTGATGATGTTAGTGAAACATGCTCCACAAATGCAGGCGTTTTTCCATCGTTTCAAAAGGAATAAGGAGGTTCATTCATGAGTGAGAAGAAATATATTCTAGAAGTTGATGAACTCGGTATTAACTTTGGTGGTTTACGTGCTGTAAATAACTTCTCCATGAAGATTGAAGAAGGTCAGCTATATGGTTTAATTGGCCCAAATGGTGCTGGTAAAACAACTGTATTTAATATGTTAACGGGTGTGTATACACCAACGGATGGTACGGTAAAGCTCGAAGGTAAGAAGATTAATGGGATGAAGCCATATGCGATTACTCGTTTAGGAATTGCACGTACATTCCAAAATATTCGTTTGTTTAAAGATATGACAGTGAAAGAAAATGTCTTAGCTGCTTTGGATACACAAGCAAGTTATGGATTATTCTCGGGTATGTTTAAACTACCAAATTCCTTAAAACAGGAAAAAGATATGGATCAAGAGGCTATGTCTTTATTAGAAGTATTCCATCTGGAAAAGGATGCGGATAAACTTGCAAAGAATTTACCATATGGTAAGCAGCGTGAGTTAGAAATCATCCGTGCCTTAGGTGCACATCCAAAACTATTATTGTTGGATGAACCTGCAGCAGGTATGAATCCTCAGGAAACAAAGAACCTCATGGAAACAATTCGTCTGGTACGTGATCGTTTCAATATCGCTATTTTATTAATTGAACATGATATGAAGCTTGTCATGGGTATCTGTGAGAAGATTTCTGTATTGAATTATGGTATGTTGCTAGCAGAGGGAACACCAGAGGAAATTCGTACAAACCCAGATGTTGTAAAGGCATACTTAGGAGAGTGATGATATGCTGAAAGTAGAAAAT
>CALEMV010000055.1 GCA_937910655.1 uncultured Solobacterium sp. | reverse complement strand
CAAATATTACTTATATCTTTAGTCATATGTTATTGGGTTTATCTTCAGTTATTATTTTAACAAAAGAGGAAGCTGTATTAAGTTATAAAGATATATTCTTGTATACGATTGTGATGAATCTTGTGATTTCATTTGTAAACCATTTTTTGGGAAGTAACTATGGTTATTTAAGGGCATTACCAAAAATGTTTCCGTTTGATTTTACACCAATACAGTTATTCTTTATACTTTCTGTACTCATAAGTGTCATAATTATCGTTACAGAAAAGATATATCTGTATATTCATGGAGACCATCATAAAAATGTTGAGGAAGACATCATTATTTAATGGTAAAATAGATAAGTATTATAGTTTAAAAAGGAGATTTTATGGACGATATCAAGCAGGGATTTAGAAGGTATTTTAAAGCAGGAAACCAAGGAATTATTCTTTCTTTGATTGCTTGCATTATTGGTATTGGTTTGATGACATTACCAAGAGTAATGCCAAAGTTATTGGCAAATAAGAAGAATGCCGTTATGTTTAATGCTGATGATAGTAAGCAGGACGGTAAGTATACTTACATCGATATTATCGCGATTGACGATTATAGTGCGTATCAAGGTTCTGATTATTACTATGTAGCAGTTGATACTAATCGATTATTAAACGTAGTTAAAATTGATCAAAGTATCTACAATCAGATGAAAGAACAACAAGCATACTGGTCAACACGTGGTGATGATAAAACTGGAGAGTTGGCTCCTAAGCCATATCGTTTATATGGTGTACAGAAGTTCTTATCAGATGAATATGTAAATGCAATTGGAAATTCTTATCAGAAGACTACTGAAGAGATGCGTAAGTATATAGGCACTTATTACTTCTCTAATGGTGTTGAATATAATAAGGATCTTGCTAAAACTCTATTCTTAGTAGGTGTTGTAGTTGTAATATGTGGTGCAGTTTCTGCATATGAATTTAATAAGAAAAATAAGAATGTTGAAAAGACAATTGCATACCTCGAAAGTACAGGAAGACTCTATGAAGCTTGGAATGAATTACAGACATACTTACAAGTAAATAAGGATGCAAACTGTATTCTTCTAGATAACTACGTTATCTCTAAGTCAGAGGGTATGATGAGACCTTACGAAGATATTCTTTGGGCATATCGTTATGTAATGAGAAGAAACTTCGTTGTAGTAAATCAGTATGCATTATGTCGCTTAGTAGATGGTGGAAAGATTCAATTAACCCCTCCAGGCTTTTTAAAGAAGGAATCGATTGAAGAAATCTTAGATACAATTGCGATGAAGAATCCTTCTGTTATGCTAGGTTATACAAACGAAAACCAACGTGCATATAAGGAAATGACAAGACGCTAAAGAAGATATGTTCTTACAGTAATGTAGGAACATATTTTTTGTTTTATGAAGGGAGAACTCACGAATTTAGCTATGCTATAATAGTAGCCAAATGAGAGGGGGATTCTATGATTAAAGAGCGTCAATTTTATCAATACTTAGTAGCGATGATGATACCTCTTGTGATTCAAGAGATTATAAATTTCTGTGTACAAATGCTAGATACAGTCATGGTTGGATCTTTGGGGGATGCGGCAGTATCGGCAGTCACCTTGGCAGGACAGCCATATTTTATATTTAATGTCTTTGCGTTTGGCTTGACTTCTGCTGGGGCAGTTATGATTTCTCAATATTGGGGACAGAAGAATATCGAAAAGATCAAACATATCATGAGTGTTATGTTATGGTCAGTTATCGTCGTATCTGTACTATATATGGGAGCTTGTTGGTTATTTCCACGACAAATCATTCATATATTTGCAAGTGATGAAAAGTTGGTAGAACTTGGTGTATCCTATCTTCAAGTAGTCGTTGTTTCATATCTATTGAATGGATTATCCATGTGGTACTTCTCATCATTATCCGCAAAAGAAAATGTTAAAATCAGTGCAGTTGTATATACAGGATCTTTCTTTGTTAATCTAATCTGTAATTATCTTTTGATTTATGGAAACTTTGGTTTTCCAAAGTTAGGCGTTGTTGGAGCCGCAATTGGTACGATTGTCGCAAGAGCCTTCCAACTTGTATGTGCAAGTATATATGCGCGATATCACGAAAAGGATATTCGATTTGGCTTGCGTGATATTTTCGATTTTGATAAAACAATGATTCCTACTTATTTCCATTTAAGTTTGCCTGTGATTGGGGATGATTTGATTTGGAGTTTGGCGGTATCTACACAGTTAGCCATCATCGGTAGGATGAGTAGTGATTATGTTGCGGCTGCTTCTATTGCGAGTGTTGCCCAACAATTTGTAATGATTCTTGTCTATTCCATGGCGAAAAGTGCTACGATTACTACAGGAAAAGCAGTTGGGCAAGGAAATTATGAGCGCGTTAAACAAATTGGTAGAACATTTTTGGTGTTATCTGCGTTTGTAGGCATCCTTGCGTGTGGAGTTGTACTTTTCATACGTACACCAGTATTATCTCTTTACCCAAATGTAACAGTTGAGACTAAGAATCTTGCGTATCAGTTTATGACTGTTATCGCTGGTATTATGTTATTTACAGGAATTGAAAATACGTCAATTGTAGGGATTTTACGTGGTGCAGGGGATATGCATTATGCATTCCGTATTGATGCCGGTTGTATGTGGTTTATTGGCTTACCAATGGGATTACTTGCGGCCTTTGTTTGGAAATTACCTGTTACGTATGTATATTTCTTCTTGCGCTTCGATATTATTTTCAAAATTATTCTATGTATTCGTCGTATTTTAAAGGGCGAATATATTAAAGACTTTACACGTGACCCTGCATCCTAGGAGGTATTTATGTATTACGGAAATATAAAAGAATATGACATTGCGGATGGTCCGGGGGTGCGTGTATCACTCTTTGTAT
>CALEMV010000054.1 GCA_937910655.1 uncultured Solobacterium sp. | reverse complement strand
AGTATGTCGAAGATAAAATGAATCGGATTATTACAAAAATCACTGATTCATTTGATATTAAATTATTATCTGTAAAGTTCTGCTTGGATATTGTAATTGCATGCATGTTATTACTGTTTTACCAGAATACATTTTTAGATAGTTTAAATACGATGGTATTAGTAAATGCTTTGTTTGTTATTACTCTTTACGATTTAAAGTATCACATTATTCCAAATCGAGCATTAATTACTTTACTTGGTATTAAAGTAGTAATTGTACTCTTGACTATTTTTACAGCAAAAGAGATATCTGCTCTGTTTATCCTTATAGATATGTTAATTGCTGGATTGGCATTCTTGCTCATAGGCGTAGTTTGTCGGTTTATGAATAAGAATGCAATCGGAATGGGTGACGTTAAGTTACTCAGTGTGATTGGTATTGTTTTAGGTGTAAATGATAGTTTCCATATGGTTATAACAGGTATGGTATGTATCTTCTTTGTATCTGTTATTGGACTATTTTTAAAGAAGTTAACTCGTGATAGTGAGTTACCTTTAGCACCGTTTATTTTCGTTGGTTTAATTATTTCCGCTATTTCAATGGGGGTATAGAATGAAGAAAGAAATATTGATACCTTTGGGAATCGTACTTATTTCTATTGCAAGTATTTACTCGTTAGTGAATACAAATTTAACTACTAAGCAAGAATATGAGCAACATATAACACTTGCTAGACAAGCTAGTAAAAACGGTACGATTAAGAAGGCTGTAAAAGAATATAAAGAAGCCATGGATATCAAACCTTCATTAGATATTCAGTTGGAAATTTGCGATGCATATAAAGCAAATGATGACTTGCGTGCTGCCGAAAGATGGTATGAAAGAGAAGTAATCTCTGCATATCCATTAGAACCAAAAGCGTATGAATATGGTTTACAACTATATATTGAGAAAAAGAAGTTTGGTGATGCGTTTAGTTTGTATGAGTCTTTCCAAAAGAGAAACTTAAAGTCTGAAGCAGTGGATAAAATCATGGCTGAGATTAAGTATGTGTATAAACTAATTGGTAATTTTGAAGATGTGAAGGCATTTTCTGATAAACAGAAATTAGCACCGGTTAAGCAAGGTGAAACATGGTCATATGTTGATCAAAGCGGATATGCAAGTGGTATATCAAACATGTATACAGAAGCTGAGGAGTTCTTTAGTGATACGGCAGCAGTTGTAAAGAATGATAAACCAATGTACATCAATGCAAAGGGTGATGTAATTCTTACTCCTGAATATTTATATGATGCTAATTCTGATTTAAAGAAAATTACACAATTTAAAGAACAGATTGGCAATGTCATATTGGCATATGATGGATCAAAATGGGCATATTACGATGCGACATCTTATAAGAAGATTAGTGAGAACTATAAGGATGCAACAATCATTACAAATGGTGTTGGTGGAGCAACTAAAAATGGTGGTTATTGGGCACTGTTAGATAGTAAAGCAAATCCAATTACTGATGAGAAGTTTGATTCCATCGTTGTTGATGAGCGAGGTGTTCCTTGCAGAAATGATTCGCTAATTGTTCAAAAGGATCTTCGTTACATTCTTGTAAATAAGAAGGGCGAACAAATATCAGATCAAGTCTATGAAGATGCTAAGGGATTCAATGATACAACGCTTGCGGCTGTTAAGAAGGGCAAGAAGTGGATATTTATTGACCCTACAGGAAAAGAAGTTGATCTTGGTGATTTTGAAGAAGTAAGCTCATTTAGCGGTGGACTTGCCGCAGTTAAGAAAAATGGAAAATGGGGATATATAGATATGACAGGTAAAATTGTCATTCCATGTACCTTTGAGGATGCAAGGTTAATTTCCGAAAGTGGAATCGGCTTTGTAAAGAACGACAATGGTCGTTGGCAGTTATTACAGTTGATTAGACTAAATCATGATTGAGAGGGTAGATAGTATGTTTAACTTAGATAGTAGAATTTCTTATGAAAATGATGCATCAGCTTCCTATTTGAACTATAAAATGCTCAAGGAGGAGGAACTGGATCGTGTTGGTCTAGGTATGTTGCAAAACAACAATATTGAGGGTATCGTTCCAATTACTTTCTCACAGTTTAATCTAGACCGTAAGTTAGTATTTAATATCTCAGCACAAGTAACTTTAGAGGACATGCTAGAACGTCCAATTTACCGTAAAAAATTATTGACGATATTTTCTTGCATGGTAAAAACATTATTATCTGCAAATGAATATTTGCTTGAATTAAATGAGTTTGTGTTCAATACACAATATATCTACTGTGATGTAAGTGAAGGTACTGCTAAGTTCATGTATCTTCCAGTCGTAAATGATGAAAAGCCAAATTTACATGACTTCTTCCAAAAGATTATGTTACGTGTACAATTAGATGAACAGGAAGATAAGCAATATTATTATGAAATTATGCAGTATCTTGCAAAGGCTGATTTCAATTTAGGTTCATTTGATGAGTTAATTGATACACTACGTAAGCAAGAAGTTTCCAATAAGAAGGTGGTATCTGATGTACATACAAATGGACAGGCAGATCATCTATATGAACAACCATCTATTACAGAGCCTCCTGTACAACATACAGTTGCTCAGCCTGTAGTGAAGGAAGTTGAAGCAGTGAAACAAGAAAAGCCAGCAAAGAAGGGTTCTTTCTTCGATATTTTCAAGCCTAAGAAAAAGGAAGTAGAAACAAAGAACAGTATCTTTACACCAACTGAAAAGAAGGCTGAAGCTCCAGTTGCCAAAGAAAATTATGCATTTGATATTCCAGGTATCGATAAACCTGCTACTTCACATGCTACAAGTTTTGCGGTACCAAATGAAAAACCAGCAGAACCAGTTGCTACACCGGCAGCTCCAATAGCAAAAACTGAAGTATCTTCTGGTGTTCCTTCCTTCAATACTGT
This sequence comes from uncultured Solobacterium sp., assembly GCA_937910655.1. GTDB lineage: Bacteria > Bacillota_I > Bacilli_A > Erysipelotrichales > Erysipelotrichaceae > Bulleidia. The sequence continues at coordinate 3,308 of CALEMV010000054.1, read as the reverse complement.
TGCTGTTAACCAAAACATGCATGGTGAAACAGTAGACTTACAGCATGCAATCGGTGGTGGTGCTGCAAACGGAGAAACAACAGTACTGAGTCAAGCAATGCAGGAAGAAATGATGATTAATCCTCGCTTGATTCGTGTCAAGAATAACGATATTATCCGTCTTGATAAGAAGTCTTTACGTCTTGGAAAAGAGAAGAGCTACGTGGATTACTTTATCGGTGATAATACTGCAATTAGTAGAAGTCATGCTGATTTTATCGTAGAAAATGGTCATTACTATGTTGTGGACAAGAATTCTACAAACCATACATATGTAAATGATGAAATGATTACAAGTAATATTAAAGTTGAAATTAAAGACGGAGATGTTATTCGTCTAGCGAATGAGAAGTTTGCATTCAAGACAAGATAGGCCAGGGAAGATAATATGGATTTTATCGTTTCTGGAGCGACGGATATCGGTAACGTAAAAAAGACAAATCAAGATAGTTATAACGTTAAAGTTATTTCTACACCCATGGGAAAGATGGTCTTTGCAATTGTTTGTGATGGTATGGGCGGACTTTCCATGGGAGAGCTTGCAAGTGCCACCGTCGTACATGATTTTAATCAATGGGTATTCAACAGATTACCGCTGATTACTGCTGAAAAAAAGATCAATGAACGTACAATTCGAGAGGATTGGGAGAATCTGATTATTGCTTCAAATGAAAAGATTTCTGCATTTGGTAAGCAACAAGGGTTTGCAATTGGAACCACACTAACTGCGATGTTATTGACACAGGATAGTTTATACATTGTTAATGTGGGTGATACACGTGCATATCAATTAACTGATAAAATTGTAAGACTTACAGATGATCAAACACTTGTAGCAAAAGAAGTTAGAGATGGAAAGATAACGGAAGAAGAAGCTGAAGCTGATACAAGAAGAGCAGTGCTCTTGCAAGGTATTGGTGTTACTCCACATCTTTATCCACAGTTCTTTAGTGGTAGTGTGGTGAAAGATGCAGTTTATATGTTATGTACAGACGGCTTCCGTCATGTTGTAAAAGAAAATGAGATTTTCGCTGCTTTAAATCCAACAAAGATGGTTAATGCAGCAGATATGACCGCAAATATTAAGGGGTTAATCAATTTGAATAAGCAGCGTCAGGAAAGGGACAATATTACTTGCGCGGCAATTCGTACATTTTGATAGGGGATTAGTATGTTAAAAGAGAATGAATTGCTCGAAGGGAAATATCGTATCCTACGTAAAATCGGGCAAGGTGGAATGAGTGTTGTTTGGCTTGCGCTAAATGAAAGAGCCAATAAAACATGGGCAATTAAAGAGGTTCGTAAGGATGGTGTTATCAACTTTGAAGCTGTACGACAGGGATTAGTTGGCGAGACAGATATCTTAAAAGTTTTAAAACATCCGAGTTTGCCATCCATCATCGACGTAATTGATACAGATGATAGTTTGATTATTGTAATGGATTATATTGAAGGCAATAATCTAGACAAAATATTGAGTGAATTTGGCGCTCAGTCACAAGAGAATGTTGTGAATTGGGCGCTACAGTTATGTGATGTATTAGGTTATTTGCATACACGTAAGCCTCCGATTATCTACCGTGATATGAAGCCGGCTAACGTTATGTTAAAACCAGACGGTAAGATTTCGCTAATTGACTTTGGTACCGCAAGAGAGTTCAAGGAAAAAAATTTAGCAGATACAACCTGTCTTGGTACGGTTGGCTATGCGGCACCAGAGCAATTTGGTGGTATTGGGCAAACTGATGCAAGAACAGATATATACTGCTTAGGCGCAACACTATATCACGTAATAACTGGAAAAAATCCTAGTGAACCACCATATGAGATGGTTCCAATAAGACAGATTAATCCAAAACTATCAAAGGGATTGGAAGATATCATTCTCAAATGTACAGAAAAGGATCCTGCGAAACGCTATCAAAGCACGTCAGAGTTGACATATGCACTTGAACACTATCAGGATCAAGATGAAGGTTTACATAAACAATATAAAAAGAAGTTAGGAGTATTTATCCTAACAGCAGTACTTGCAGTTGTGATGTTTATTGCGGCAGGTGCTGCTAAATTCTTAGAAATGTCACAGTCAGAAGCAGTTTATCAATCATATATGAACCAGGCAGACTTAAGTTCTGACTATGCGGATAAGATTAAGGATTACATATCTGCCTTACAGGTAAGCGGATATGAGGATAAAAAGGAACCGTATATCAAAATCATGCAAGCATATAAGATGAATGATTCAGTATTTACGGTTGCAGAAGCAAAAGAAATTGAGAAGTTGATTACTTTGAATAGAGAAAAACTTGAAAAGACAGATAACTATGTAGATATCTGCTTTGAGGCAGGAAAACTCTATTGGTATTACTTTGATTACGGAAATGGTGCAGATAACCAGATAACTCGCGCAAAGAGTGCGGTTGTTTGGTTTAAAGAAGTACTTCAACATGCTTCTGAGGATTATGAAAATATCGGTATGGCGAAAACATATGCCGAGATAGGTGAGTTCTATAGAGATATTGCTACACAGATTACTGAAGCAAATGATACTGGCAAATATAAGCCATTCTATGAAAGCTTGCATACACTTCTAACAGAGGTTGTACCAAATGAATCAGAAGCAGAAATTGTTCGATTAGAACTAGCTGAAATGGTTCGTAATACAATTCAACAGTATGCAACAAAACTAAAAGTTGATGGTATTGAACAGAAAGAACTAAATTCTGATTTAGATTTGATTCAGAAATTTGTATCAAGTATCAAAACAACTACAGAATTAACAGAGAACATGCGTATTCAAACGATGCAGTCGATTGAAGATACTCGACAAACAGTAAAAGTAGTATATGAGAGCGGTGGAGGTGAACGATGAATATTGATTTCTTACGTACAATATCAGTCAGTTTGTTCATTATTGGTATCGTTCTACTACTCATTGCTGTCTTGCTCTTTATCCGCTGGAAAGTTCCGTTCTTAATTGCGGAGTTTTCGGGTGCTAACTCTCGAAAAGAGATTGCACGTATTCAACGTGATAGTGAAGAGGGAAGGCATACTTCTGGTATGCATATGACTGCAAAGATTGTTACTCAAATGATACCAACTCTTGATGCAGAAGAAACGACGGTCTTAACAGAAACTTCTTCTAGTAGAGAGAGCGGGAAGACAAGTTCCCTAGATGATATTGGAAGTGAAACAACAGTACTGACAGAAAGTGTTATTCAAGATAACACCCAAAGCAGTATACAGAATAGTATTAAATAAGAGTTTAG
>CALEMV010000053.1 GCA_937910655.1 uncultured Solobacterium sp. | reverse complement strand
TGGAACAACAGTTTAACATCGCTTTCTTTAAAATTTCTTCCTCTATAAGTGATGTTCATTACTCGCTTTTGGTTAAAGAATTTTCCATTTTCTGGTTCATTTTGAAGGTATGTGATCGTCATTTCTCGATCGAGTTTATCAACAATAATGTTTTTGTATTCTTCTGTCTGGATAACATTTCCAGCTCTATCAAAGGCTTCGACCTGAATGGATACATTATTACTATCAACGCTAATATTTCCTTCGATATTGATTACTTTGTTAGACTTCTTGTGAAGATATATATTTTTATTTGTTACTATCTTTTCATCATTTGAATAAAGTTCATCTTTTGTTAGAGTGAAAGAATTTGTTCTAGGCTCTTGGGATGTAAGTTTTACACCATTGTCTTTAACTGTAACAACAACGTGATCAATACCAGAGTTTGCATATTTTGGTCCATCTTCTATTCTGATGGTATATGGTCTATTACGTCCGAGACTATCTGGATAGAGATTTATAACTGGTGGTGTCGTATCCACTACGATACCGTTAGATGTTGTAACAACCTCATTGCCAACATTGTCGATCGCTTTAACAAGTACAATGTATGTACCTTCTCTTTCGCTACTTATTTCAATATTTCCATCTGAAGGTAGTGTTTGCCAACCTGATTCTTTCGCATCTCTAACAATATCAGCTTCTTGCCTATCTTTAAAAGGGGCAGGAACAACTTTGTATTCAACGTTTTTAACACCGCTATCAGCGTCATTTACATCGACATGCAATCTGTAACCATCTTTGCCTACAAACTTATTAAACTCTAGTTCACCATTGTTTGATATCCTGTTGCCTTTAACATCTGTAAACTTTTCGTTATCGAAATTAACTGTAGGCAGTGTTGCATCAACCTTTAATAATCCATCTGGAATTGTCGTTTCACCTGATCTTGTTGCAGGGCTACTTGTGTTTCCTAGATAGAATTGGTTTGTAACATCTCCAGTTGCTGCATCATCTTTAATTGATAATGTATTTGAATATGTTCCATCCTCTTGTTTTACATTGACACTATTAAATAAGCCTTCATTGTCATTTGCTTCAAATTCAACTTCAGCTCCTGGGCGAACGTATGTTGTACTACCAGATTTATAAACACTGGAATTGTCACTATCTTTTACCTTGATCTTGCTTTGAATTTTTTGGTCGTTCATTGTGCTTGCTGTGACATTGATATCAGCACTTGCATCATCTAAGTTCAAGTTCCAATTTCCTACGGAAGCCTGTTTTAAAGATAACGTAATTGCATTTGCATTGGTTCCAACATAATACTTTCCGCCTGTAAATGTAGCTTCTAAATAATTTTCTACACCATTTTTCTTTAAGAAATCTTTAACATCTTCATCGATATTCAGATTATCTAATAAGCTAGTTGGGAAATGTCCACTTGATAAAGCCTTCCATTCGCTAGAACCATATTCCACTGTAATGTCCTTAATAGATAAATGAGCATCTTTCTTAGTGATAGTAACGTCTGGACCATTTGTGAAAGACTCGGTAAAAGAATACTTATCAGAACCTGTAACATTAATATCGGACAATGTTGCATGATGATTTCCGACTTCTTTTCCATCGAGAGTTGCTGTCGCTGTAATATTGATGCGATCAGAACCTACAAGTCCCTTCGCCGCCTTTACATGTCCATTTAATTGCAACTGATTGTTGTCGTCATATATCTTCTGGACGGTATCCCATTCAACATCCTGTGATGCGATCGTTCCAAGATTCTTCTTATTGACATTTACTCTTACAGATACCTCTGTAGCCTTATAGCGAGGTGTATCTTCTGTTTTTACATTGATTACAGTTTCACCAACGCCATTAACGACAACATCGTTTCCGCTGATAGCTACACTATTTCCAGATGCGACTGTATATGTAACAGAACCAGTATAATCACTCGGTAGGTCTACCAATGTGTTTTTAGCGAAACTTGCATCTCCATAAACCTTTTCCTGATCATGCTTGACCATTGGTACATCGACCTTTTGATAACGGGCAAGTGTCTTTGTTGTATTTGCATCCGTTAATACAAATTCGCCTTCTGCATC
>CALEMV010000052.1 GCA_937910655.1 uncultured Solobacterium sp. | reverse complement strand
GACAACCATCATTACTAAGAATTAATAAACCTGTCGCCATCTGCTGAATAAAGTAGCGGTCATGTGAAACAAATAATATTGAACCTGTAAATCCTTTTAAGGATAACTCCAGTGCTTCTTTTCCTGGAATATCCAAGTGGTTTGTAGGTTCATCCAGTATTAACATGTTTGCGTGCTGTAATAATAGTTTTACAAAAGATAGGCGTACTTTCTCACCACCCGATAAAACATCAACGGTTTTGAATACATCATCTGCTGAGAATAAAAACTGACCTAATACACTACGAACAGTTGTTCGATCCAAATCTGGATACTCATCCCAAACTTCTTCTAGTACTGTTTTACCAGAAGAGAATTGTGCAAGCTGCTGATCAAAGTATCCCTGCTCAATTTGATGACCAAACAAGAAACTACCAGATAAAGCAGGTACAATATTCATTAACGTCTTTACAAACGTTGATTTTCCAGTACCGTTTGGACCAATAATCGCAATCCTATCTCCACGACGCATCTTCATTGATATTGTCGTAAGAACATGGTCATATCCAATCGCAAGATTTTCAACTTCCAGCACTTTCTCACCACCCTTTACACGTGGCGTAAACTTGGCATGGAATGTTTTATCATCCGTCTGATCAACTTCAATACGATCCATACGTTCCAAGTATTTAATTTTAGATTGTGCAAAAGCTGCTTTATTCTTTTTATAACGGAACTTTTCAATGAGTGCTTCTAAGCGTTGAATATCTTTCTGTTGTCTTGCATATGCGGATTGTTGGCGTTCAATATCATTTTCACGTTGAATGACATAGTTAGAATAGTTACCTGGATAGCGCTTCATCTTTCCATATTCCATATTATATACAACGTCAACTGTATGATCTAAAAACATACGGTCATGCGATACAATTACGACAGCCTTTGGATAATTCTTTACATACCCTTCAAGCCACTCAATCGCATCGATATCTAGATGGTTTGTAGGTTCATCTAACAATAAGATCTGTCTCTTATACACATCTGACGCTG
>CALEMV010000051.1 GCA_937910655.1 uncultured Solobacterium sp. | reverse complement strand
AATGGCACATATCGTTGTTAACATAAAATATCCAATTGTCTTACCAGAGATACGACCTAACTTCTTTGTATCAGAAATATGTATCATTGCTAGTACAATACTTGTAAATACCATTGGAATGATAACTACTTGTAATGCACGTACGAATAATTGTCCAACAATGTAGAAGATACCAATCGCTTTCTCATTTCCTTCGGCAGAAATATCTGCGAAAAACAGATTATTAATCGTATTCCATAGTTCTGCCTGATTTCCCTTCATTAATATTTCTCTTAGAAAAATCACTAATAAACCAACAATGAGACCACAGCCTAATGCACCCATCATTTTCACTGTCAGATTTTTCGATGTCTTCTTCATTTTACTTTCTCCTTTTTCATAAAAAAACAACCTTTGCACAAAATATACAAAGGTTGTAAGTAATCTATTACAAGTTCCTCTAAAAAAACTACTAGAGTGTAATCTATCATCGCCTTCATAGTATCTCGTACTATATTAAAGCCTGTTTTTTTCTGTTAATTAGGATACAATATTCAATCAGATTCGTCAATCATGAATTAACGAACTTAACGCATCCCTCTTCGCTATCATCTGACTAAGAATTGGTAGAGAATTAAAGATATATAATCTTTTCGCATAATAGTCATGTTCTTCATTTGCGGCAAGTAATAATGTAAAATTTCCTTCTACTTCATCACTATCATAATGAAATATGTCTGGATGTTGTTTCATATCGTCTATTTGCATCTTTACCGTTCGATACGCAAAATCCTTTGTACCTGTCAGGGTTAATACATAAAAGTCGTCTGCTGTATATCCTTGTGCAATGATTGCATTTTCTAAAAGTTGTGCTGTCCAAGTTGGATTATCACGACCATATTGCGCTACTGTAGTACGGTTTCCCCAGTATAGCGATCCACTAAAAGGCACATAGTATCTAAAGTATCTCATACTATCCATCATACGATACCAGGTAGTTACTGCCCCCATTGAAAAGCCAAGAAAGATACGATGGTCTCTTGATGCAATTAAGTCTTCTTCACTTGTAGAGCTAGCGTATGTACGATATGCATGTTCAAATTGCGGTAATAAATCATTTTGTAACTCTTTCCCAAAAGCTTCTGTAAGACTTGCATCATAATCATCTGATTCCATATCCACATTATCGTGATAATACGACGCAAACACCATTATCATTGGCTTCATCTCTTTTTTTTCAATCAGATGATCAATGACATTTTTAATATCTGTCAAATCATCTAATTCACCCGGAAAGGAAGTTACATCTCCCGTATGACCATGCATGGTATACACAACATCATATCGTTCTGTACTTGTTTCATATCCATATGGTATATATACATACGCATATTTCTTCATAACTCTATCTTGATAGTCATAGGTATTTGTTATGTAATCAAAGCGTACAACTTTACCCTGTTGTTTTGCAGGATTCATATAACCTGTAGGGACGTTTTGTATTCCTAACAAAATAGATGAGTCTTTTTGGATTTCTTGGTACGGTTGAAATACCAGCTCTACTGAATCATCTGAGTTTTTCTTTGACGTACATCCTACTAGTAACGAAGTCACTAATAGGAATACGACGATTAATTTCTTCATCTTTACCTTCTTTCATTAGAAAGTGAGAAGATTCCAAATCTTCTATAATTCAGGATTTGGAATCTTTTCAACATTTAAATGAATTGTATCTTTGAGTTGTACTAACTCTACACCAGCAGCTTTTAACATACGCTTGCTGGCGATATTAGTATCTACTCCATTATATTTATCAGATTCATATACAATGCGATGAATACCAGATTGAATAATTGCCTTCGCACATTCATTACATGGAAAATGTGTTACATAAATAGTACAATTTTTCAATGATTTTATACTGTTAAGAATGGCATTCAGCTCAGCGTGTACAACATATGGATATTTTGTTTCCAGAAATTCACCTTCTTTATCCCATGGCATATTGTCGTCAGAACTTCCCATTGGAAAACCATTATATCCGATTCCTATGATTTTCTTATCCTCGTCTATGATACATGCCCCTACTTGTGTAGACGGATCCTTGCTTCTCATTCCAGATAGAAATGCTATCCCCATAAAATACTCATCCCATGATAA
>CALEMV010000050.1 GCA_937910655.1 uncultured Solobacterium sp. | reverse complement strand
CGTCCAGCATACTCTTTCCTAGGAGAGACACATAATTACTATGAATTAACTTTCGTTGATCAAGGCTCTTTAGATACAACAGTAGATGGTAAGTCCTATACGATTGGCATGAATGAATGCATGTTATATGTTCCCGGACAATTCCATGACCAAAAAGTATCTTCTGATAATCCATGTTCTTACTTAACAGTTATCTTTGCGGCAGATGGTGTTCATACTGATTTAGTTTCCAATCGTGTCATCAGTTGTACCCGCGAGATGCAGGATGATATCAACCGCTTCGTATCGACTTCCGAACAAGCCAATCCATTTAAGTACGATGGTATGATATCCTGCTTAGAACAAATCTTGATTTCCTTCCATATGTACGCAAACGCAAAGAAGATGCCTAAGCCTATCGCACCAGTCAACCAACATTTTGAAGATCGTCTTGTGGAGGAAATTCTTGAGTATATCCACAAACATATCCTAGAACCACTACCCATCGAACAAATCTGTGATCGCTTCGCTATCTCACGCAGCACTCTGCAGAACTTATTCAAAAATAATCTCCAAGTACCACCAAAACAATATATCAATACTGCAAAGTTGAATCAGAGTCGATTACTCATTCGTAAAGGTGATTACACTATTACGGAGATTGCGTCTATGTTGAGTTTTAATTCTATTCACTACTTCTCTCGTAAATTTACACAGAGTTATGGTATTACTCCTAGTGAATATGCACGTAAGATTTACGATCAAATCGATTAACTTATTCCAGTCATATCTAGTGCATTAAGATATGACTTTTTTATCTCTTTGTATCCAACCACCACAATGGGTATATACTAATATCGCATAGGAGATAACTTTATGAGTGCACATGATATTTTAAATAACCCTTTTCTAAATAAAGGTACTGCCTTTACGATGGAAGAACGTAGTAAGCTTGGCCTGATTGGTCTTTTACCACCATATGTTCAAACAATTGAAGAGCAGGCAAAACAGACTTATGCACAAATGCAGACAAAGGCAAATAATCTAGAGAAACGTTTGTTTTTGATGCAGATTTTTAATACAAATCGTACGCTTTTCTACTATATGTTCTCTCAACATCTAGCTGAATTTAATCCTATCGTTTATGATCCAACGATTGCGGATACAATCGAAAACTACAGTGATCTCTTTATCGATCCACAATACGCTGCATATTTGGATATTAACCATCCAGAAAATATTGAAGCCACATTAAAGAATGCGGCTGGCGAGCGTGAGATTCGATTGATTGTTGTTACAGATGCGGAAGGAATCTTAGGTATTGGTGACTGGGGTACAAATGGTGTGGATATCTCCGTTGGTAAGTTGATGGTTTATACAGCTGCAGCTGGTATCGACCCATCTATGGTATTACCACTCGTCATTGATGCCGGAACAAATCGTAAAGAATTACTTGAGAATCCTAACTATCTAGGTAACCGTCATGAGC
>CALEMV010000049.1 GCA_937910655.1 uncultured Solobacterium sp. | reverse complement strand
GGTGGTATTGGTGCACCATTAATCTTTGCAATCCAAGCAAGAAACTGGGATAAAGTAAGCATTATCTTATTAGTAGTAGTTGTGACTGTATTTGTATTAGATATCGCAAATGGATGGCTTAGAAAGAAGCTGAAGTAATGAGAATCTTGCAATTAAGTGACATACATTATCGCACCCACTATACAGATGAAAATGCATACGAAAGACTGCTTTCTAAACTAGAGAGTCCGTTAAAACACCTGGAAATGTGCTTGCAAGATGCACAACAACATGGAGAATATGATTGTCTTTGTTTGACGGGTGATATTTGTGATAATGGAAGTGTTGATGATTATCGTACAGTAGAAAGTATTGTAAAAAAATACTTTCCAGAGATTTTAATCATAGCGATTCCTGGAAATCACGATAATGAAAATTACCAACAAGTATTTGGAACAAAAAGTCATACAACGTATCAAATACAGGGTTATACGATTCTTGCATTAAATAATTCTGAGTATGGAAATGCAAATGGGAAATTCACAGATGAGGATTTTTCTTGGCTAGACGAAAATCTAAAGACACCAGAAAAGAAAATTATTTTGATGCATCACCCTGTCAGAAAATATCCAGGAATCCCATGTTTACCACAAGCTGAAAAGTTTATCCAACATATACAAAACACGAATACTATATTGGTCATGCAAGGCCATGCACATTGGAGTGAAGACTATATAATCAACAATACACATTATAGCGTATGTCCAAGTACATCATTTCAGGGGAAAAATAATACTGAAGATAATATAGTTGAATTCTATGATGTTGCTGGTTATAAAATATATGATTTGGTTGATAACCATATGTCAACTAAAGCATATATGATAAAAAAACCAACAAAAGTATGTTGTTGGAAATTTACGGAAAATAAGATTCAAGAAATTGATGTCGATGTTGACACGGATGCATAATCCTGTTGATGGCGACATCTTTTTTCTTGGACATTGCAAAGTGATGATATAATCAATCCATGAAAACTTTAATTTGGGACTTTAACGGTACAATTTTAGATGATTTACAATTGTGCCTATCGATTGAAAATGAAATGCTGAAGAAAAGGGGGATGGAGAAGTATCCTGTCACAAAGCAGGACTACCTCAATACATTCTCGTTTCCTGTAATAAATTATTATTACCATATTGGTTATACGTTTGATACAGAAAGTTACGAGGAAGTATCTATTGAATTCAATCAAGAATATGACCGTCGTTTTAATGAGTGTTCTTTGATGGATGATTTTATTTCTACGGTAGAAAAAGCAATAGAACTAGGATATCGTAATGTCATTCTATCTGCTTCTCGTCACGATAAACTTGTAGAGCAGTGCAAGCTATTAGGAATTGATCAATACTTTGATGAAATTCTAGGGATTGATAATATGCTTGCGGCTTCAAAAGTCGAGATGGCAAAGCTTTGGATGGAAAAGAGTGATGTAGAACCATCTGAATGTAAGTATATTGGTGATACTGTTCATGATAAAGAAGTTGCAGAAGCACTTGGTATCCATGATTGTGTGCTAATCGCAAATGGTCATCAATCCTACGAAGTTCTACGTAAAGTAACAGATAACGTTGTATATACATTAAAAGAGGTGACATTATGAAGTATTGCCCAGTGAGTAAAAAGTGTGGTGGATGTGCATACATCGATGTCCCATATGAAGAACAATTAAAAATGAAACGCGAAGAGATGCGTAAGATATTTCGTACCAAAGCGGTAGAACCAGTACTTGGTATGAAAGATCCGTATCACTATCGTCATAAAATCTATGCAAGTTTTGCTAGAGATAAAAAGACAAATAGAATCTATGCAGGCATGTATGAAGAAAATAGTCATCGTAAAGTGCCGAGTGAGATGTGCTTGATTCAACATACACTCGCAAATGAGATTCTAACTACAATCTGTAAGTTAGCAGAATCTATGCGTATCGAAACTTATGATGAAGATAGTGGTAGGGGTACGTTACGTCATGCGTATATCCGTATCTCGAAAGCAACCAATGATGTTTTACTTGATGTTGTGATTGGCTCAAAGGGATTACCAAGTTCAAAGAACTTTGTAAACGCACTTGTTAAGAAGTTTCCACAGATTAAAACGATTATTCTGAATTTTAATCGTGCACGTACATCCATGATTCTTGGAAAAGATGAAAGGGTATTATACGGCCCAGGATATATCACTGACCGTATTGGTGGATTAGAGTTCCGCATCTCTTCAAAGTCATTCTATCAAGTCAATCCAGAACAAACAGAAGTGCTCTATCGTACAGCACTATCACTTGCGAAGATCAAAGATACTGATGTTGTATTGGATGCATGCTGCGGCATTGGAACAATCTCTTTACTAGCAGCTCAAAGCGCAAAGCATGTGATTGGTGTTGAAATTAATCCACAAGCAATCCGAGATGCAAAAAACAATGCAAAGCATAACAAATTACTAAACACAGAATTCTATGCAGCAGATGCGGCAGAGTTTATTCAACGCATGAATATAAAACCAGATGTAGTTATTTTGGATCCACCAAGATCTGGAATGACCCTACCATTCATGCATAAACTAGCACAGCTTTCTCCAGATAGAGTTGTATATATTTCTTGTAATCCGTACACACAAGTTACAGATATCGAACCGTTGAAGAAAGCTGGATATAAGATTAAAAAGATTGTACCAGTTGATCTATTCTGTTTTACACCACATGTGGAAACGGTAGTTTTAATGACTAGAAATTAGGTTAAAGCCACAGTGCTATTATTGGTTAAATATAACGGAGTAATTCTTAACCTTTAGAATAATAAAGAGTCTTTTTCGCGGAGGGAAAATAATGTTAAAAGTTGTAAAACCGGAATTAGAAGATTTATGGTTCAGAGAGTCAATGATGGCAGATATAGAAACGATGTCATATAACGATGCTTGGGGCGGAACAATTCCTTTTCCGAAAGAAGACTGGGAAGAATGGTATACATTATGGGTAAGAAACTCCGGACAAGAAAGATACTATCGTTATTTAAAAGATGATGTCAATAAAGTCTTTGTGGGTGAAATTTCATATCATTTTGATAAGCTACGTAATATCTACTTATGTGATGTAATTATAAAAGCTGAATTTAGGAGACAAGGATTTGGTACGCAAGGTATTCAACTT
>CALEMV010000048.1 GCA_937910655.1 uncultured Solobacterium sp. | reverse complement strand
CAGGAACATCTTTGAAAGATGTACTGCCTGATGCTTTTGCGAATGCTCGTGAAGCTGCAAAGCGTGTTCTAAATGAGTTTCCATATCGTGTTCAGGTATTAGGTGGTGTCCTACTACATGAAGGTGATATTGCGGAGATGAAGACTGGTGAAGGTAAGACATTAACAGCTGTTATGCCAATTTACTTACATGCCTTAGCAGGTAAGGGAGCACATGTTGTAACTGTCAATGAGTATCTTGCCAAACGTGATGCGGAATGGATGGGACGTGTATATACGTTCCTTGGCCTAACGGTAGGATGTAATTTGCATTCACTTTCTGAAAGTGAAAAAAGAGATGCGTATGCTTGTGATATTACCTATACAACAAATTCAGAACTAGGCTTTGATTATCTAAGAGATAACATGGTAATGCGTAAGGAACAGCGTGTTTTACGTGGTTTGCATTACGCAGTATTGGATGAGGTTGACTCCATCTTAATCGATGAAGCTAGAACACCTTTAATTATCAGCGGCCCTGGACCAGTATTAGACCAGCAGTATATTCAGGCTGATCGTTTTGCGAAGAGTTGTAAGAGAGATGTTGATTTTGAGATTGACCGTGAAGACCGTACCGTTGTATTAACGGATGCTGGTTTAAAGAAAGCTGACCGTGCCTTCGGCATTGAAAACATCTATAATGGTGAACATGTAAGCATAGTGCATTATATTCAAAATGCAATGCGTGCTAACTATCTCATGACTAGGGATGTTGAGTATGTAGTGGGTGATGATGAAATTATTCTTGTTGATCAGTTTACTGGTAGAAAGATGGCTGGCCGTGAATTCAGTGATGGATTACATCAGGCAATTCAAGCCAAAGAAAATGTTGGTATCAAGCAAGAAACAATTACACTTGCGACAATTACTTATCAGAACTTCTTCCGTTTATATGACCTGTTAAGTGGTATGACTGGTACGGCAAAGACAGAAGAAGATGAATTCTTGAATACCTATAACATGCGTGTGTATGAGGTGCCTACCAATAGACCTATAGCACGTATTGATGAACCGGATCTAGTATTCAAAGATAGACATGAAAAATATGAGGCAATCGTTAAACATACAAAAGAACTGCATGAAAAGGGACAGCCAGTCTTAATCGGTACATTATCTATCGGTATCAATGAAGCACTCAGTGAAATGTTAAAGAAACAGAATATTCCTCATCATGTATTAAATGCAAAAAATGATGAAAATGAAGCTGAGATTATTGCGAAGGCAGGACAAAAGTTTGCAGTAACAGTTGCGACGAATATGGCTGGTCGTGGTACGGATATTAAGCTTGGAGAAGGTGTTGCACAGCTTGGTGGTCTTGCGGTACTTGGTAGTGAACGTCATGAAGCAAAGCGTATCGATAATCAGTTGCGTGGACGTTCTGGTCGTCAAGGTGATCCAGGCTTCTCTAGATTCTATTGTTCCATGGATGATGATTTGATTGTGGAATATCATACAGACGAAAGTGAAGGCATAATTGAGCGCTTTGAACATGATAAAGAGAATATCAATAAGATGAGAGCACTCATTGACCGCACGCAAGAAAGAGCAGAAGGTCTACACTTTGATACACGTAAAAATACACTTGAATATGACGATGTATTAATGGCACAACGGCATTTGATCTATGACCAACGAGATAAGGTACTTGATCTTGAGGATATGGAACCACTCGTTTATGAACTTGTGAAGGAGAATGTATCTGCTGCAATTGAAGGATATTATCAGATTCCAAATAAGAATGATGCAAAGGAGAAACTTGCACAATATTTAAATAGTTTAGGAATTGATGGTAAACAGTATGCAGAGACAATCCACAGAGGATCACAAGAAGAGATTACGGATGCGATTACAGATGTCTACCATAAACAGACTGCAGAGCTTCCACAAGAAGAACTACAGCGAATGGTAAAGTTTATCTTCTTACAGATTCTTGATCGTGAGTGGATTCACCATGTGGATGTGATGGAACATTTGAAGACGAGTGTTCGCTTACGCAGTTATGCGAATGTAAAGCCAATTGACGCATATCGTGAAGAGGGCTTTAATCGCTTCAATGCCATGATGCAGAATATCTCTGAACAGACGGTTTCTACATTGTTGCATATTCAAACAAATAATGAATCAGCTATGTAAGCATGATGGAAACTAGAGTACTAATCAAATGGTATTCTGGTTTTTTGTATGCATGATATAGAAAAATGATATGGTTTTCAGAAATAAAGTCTGTGTAATAGTGAAAAACTTACAAGTACAGATATAAATCATAAAAATAATATTGTTAGGGGGTACTATTTTGTGAAAAAATGGTCTATCATGTATTTAATAAATGGAGGGAACAAAATAATGAAAAGATTGAGTATCTCTTTGGTTACTCTTGTTTTAGCTGCATCTCTTGTTGGCTGTAACAAGGCAACTGAGACAACAACGTCCAGTAAAATGAAGCCTGGTACATATACAGCTTCAGCTGCTGGTATGAACGACGATGTTACTGTAGAAGTAGAAGTAACAGAAAATGAAATTAAGTCAGTTAAGGTTACTTCACATGCTGAAACACCAGGTATTGGTGGAGAGCTTGTTGACAAGGATGGAAAGGTTGTTACAACTGGGGGCGTAGCACCTGTACAATTAATTCCTGAAGAAATCGTTAAGCACCAAAGTTTATCTGTTGATAACGTAACTGGTGCAACAATCACATCAGGAGCTATTAAGACTGCTGTTAAGGACGCTATCAAACAAGCAGGTGGCGATCCAGATGCATTTAAGAAAGAAGTAACTTACGAAGATAGAAAAGACGTTGAAGCTGACGTTGTCGTAGTAGGTGGCGGTGGAGCTGGTCTTGCGAGTGCTGTTGAACTCTTACAGAATGGTAAGAGCGTAGCAATTATCGAAAAAGCCGGCGAAATAGGCGGTGATACATTAGTTTGTGGTGCTATCTACAATGCACCAGATCCAGCATTACAGCAGCACGCTGAAATGAGTGATGCAGTTAAGACTACGATTGAAAAAGCTTTAGCTGAAACACCAATTAACGAACAACATGCAGCATTACAAGCAGAAGTTCAAGCTCAGTGGGATGCATATAAGGCTGCAGGTAGAACAGACTTATTCGACTCCAAGGAATGGTATGCATTACAGACTTGGATCAATGGTGATAAGGTTGCTAACTTAGATTTAGTTAAGGCATTATGCTATAATGCATTTGGTGGCTATGAATGGATTGAATCCATGGGAATGAAATTCCAAGATAAGATTTCTCAGGGTGCTGGTTCCTTATGGCAACGTACACACACATCTACAATGAAGATGGGTACAGGCTTTATCTCCGTATACGCTGATATGCTTGAAAAGTATGGCGATAAGGTTACATTATTAACAGAAACAACAGCTACTAAACTTGTAGTTGACAACAACCAAGTGAAGGCTGTTAAGGCAACAGACAACCATACAGGCAAAGAAATTACAGTTACTGGTAAAGACGGAGTCGTATTAGCAACTGGTGGTTTCGGTGCTAACGCTAAGATGGTTCAAGAATACAATACAACAGGTAAGTGGCCAGATCTTTCTAAGACAGGTACAACAAACCGTTTCTCAGCATCACAGGGTGATGGTATCACAATGGCTAAGGATGCTGGTGCTTCCTTAACAGATATGGAACAATTACAGCTTCTATATCTAGGTAACTTGGTAGATGGTCAGATTTCTAAGTTCCCAGCACGTGCAGTTAACGGTACAGACCAGATTATCTTTATCAATAAGGAAGGTAAGCGTTTCGTTCGTGAAGACGGTCGTCGTGACCAGATTTGCGGTGGTGTTCTAAATCAAACTGATAAGATGTTCTATATCCTTGAAAGTGGCGATGGTGCTGGTTATAAGGATATCAAGGACCCAGAGTGGAGAAGTGGTGACGGATTCACATTTGAATACCTTGAAAAGAATGGATTCATCATTTACGCTGATACATTAGAAGAACTCGCTAAGAAGTTAGATATGGATCCTGCAACATTACAGGCAACTGTAGATGAATTCAATAAGAGTGTTGAAAGTGGAAGTGATGAATTCGGAAGAACTCTATACTCTACAAAACTTGAAAAAGGACCATGGGTTGCAACTCCTCGTCAGGCTTGCGTTCACCATACAATGGGTGGTGTAACAATTGATCCAGAAGCACGCGTACTCAATGAAAAGGGCGAAGTAATCAAGGGCTTATACGCTGCTGGTGAAGTTACTGGTGGTATCCACGGTGCTAACCGTTTAGGTGGTAACGCTGTAGTAGATACAGTAGTATTCGGTAAGTTATCTGCTGATACATTACTGGCTGACACAAAATAGTAAGTCATAAGAATTAATATGTTAAGGTCTGAGTTCGCTCAGACCTTTGTTGTAAACAGGGAGAAATGAATATGAATAAACTTATAAAGGCATTTCTTACATGTACGATTATTTTTTTAGCAGGATGTAATCTATTTCCTGAGAAAAGTAAGAAGCCTGTTATTTATCTATATCCAGAGAACACAACTGAGGTTGATGTAAAAGTAAATCTTGATGGTAAGTTCACCACAACATATCCAAAGTATAATGATGGCTGGAATGTTGTTGCGGAGCCGGATGGAACACTACATGCACTAGATAATAAGGATTCGTATTACTGCTTATTCTGGGAAGGTGTTGTGAATTATACTCCAGACTTTTCAACTGGCTTTGTTGTAGAGGGGTTCAAGACAGAAGCTTTCTTGGAAGAGTCACTCACTAAACTAGGATTAAATGATCGTGAGAGAAATGAGTTTATCATTTACTGGTTACCATACATGCAGGAAAATGCCTATAACTTAATTTCTTTCCAGAATGAAAACTATACAGATCACGCTGAATTAGATATTTCACCAAAGCCAGATACAGTGATTCGTGTCATGATGGCTTGGAAATCGTTGCAAGAATCAATAATGATTCAACCGCAAAAGTTAGACGGTGTAGAACGTAAGGGTTTTACAGTGGTTGAATGGGGTGGAACGGAATATAAATAGTAATATTTCTCAAAGATAATACTTCTGTTATACTTAGAAACAAGGAGAATGAATAGATGAAAATAAGAAAGTTTTTACTTGGCTTAATTGCCATGGCACTTCTTTGTGTAATTTCACCTGTACATGCAGAAGAAACGAATGCTGATTTCGATCAGTTTATGCGAAATGAATTCATCCAAATGATGGAAGATGATTATACATCATTACATTTTGCATTAAAGGATTATGAAAAATATGGTATTACAAAACCACAGCCAACGATTGGTGAACCTCCAACTTTAGATAACTCAAAGAGTATCGCAAAAGTAGAGGAGTCTTTAAAGGGATTAGAGAAGTTCAATTATGACGAGTTGTCAGATATACAACAGCATGATTACGATACATATAAGTATTACTTAGAAAGTACTCGTGAGTTATTAAACTATCCAATGTTTGATTTCCAGTTCTTACCAAACCGCGGTATTCAAAGTAATCTGATTACAAACTTTACAGAGTTTATTTTCTATAAGCAGGAAGATATTGACGACTATTTATCTGTTTTAGAGAGTGTTCCAGCATATATTGAAGGTGCACTAGAAGTTACGCGTACTCAGGTACAAAATGGTTACTTCATGACAGATGATGCTTTAGATAGTACATTAGATGGAATTGAAAAGTTTGTTGCAAAGACAGACAATAACCCACTCATTCAGATTTTTAATCAGAATGTAGATAAGTTTGAGGGCTTGAATGATGAACAGCGTACTGCATATAAGGAAAAGAATCGTGATTTTATCTTAAACACATACATTCCTGAATATCAGAAGCTTGCACAAGAACTTGAAACATTCCGTGGGACACGTACATCATTAAGTTTGTATGATTTACCTGATGGAAAAGAATATTACGCAGCGTTATTACGTTCAAAGTCAAGTTCATCCGCTTCTTTACAAGAATTATTTGATTTAACAGATGAGCAGTTAAAGAAGTTAATTGATGAAGCTAGAACTCTGTATTTGAACGCTAAGAAGAATGATAACTTAGAAGAAGCATTACCAGAGAAGGATCCTACAGAGATTCTCAATACATTACAAGGACATTTACAGGAGTTCCCAGAAGGTCCTGCAGTAACATTTACAGCAAGTTACTTAGATCCATCTGTTGCTAATGATGCGATTGTTGCGTACTACATGCAGCCACCAATTGATGATTTCTCTAACAATGTGATCAAGATTAATGGTGATAATGTAAATTCAACAAATGAAATGTATACTACTTTAGCACACGAAGGTTTCCCTGGACACTTATTCCAGATTACTTGGTACTTGAATACAAATCCAAATCCATTACGTACACAGCTCAGTAATATTGGTTATACAGAAGGTTGGGCAATGTACTGTGAAGATGTTGCTTGGGCATATTCTGAGTTGAATGATGGTGCAAAGGAAGAAAACCGTATCAATACAAACCTAAACTATATCTTACCTGCACAGGCTGATTTCTTAGTAAATGGTATGGGATGGGATGAGAAGAAGTTAGGAAAGTATTATGAATCATTAGGATTAAATGCTTCTGCAGCTTCAAATGTTATTTCAACTGTAACACAAGAGCCTGGTTCTATCGTGCCTTATGGTATTGGTTTAACATACTATCTTCACTTCCGTGATCAAGCGCAGGCTGCTCTTGGAAAGAAGTACGATGTAGTAGAATTCAACCGTATGTTACTAACACATGGTGATCGCCCATTCGATATCGTACAGAAGGATCTAGAGAAATATCTTGAAGCTAGTGGTGCTAGTGCTACAACTCCTAGTTCTAACAAACCATTTGTCAATCCAGGTAAGATTGGTCTTTGGGTATCGTTAGCAGCTACAGTGTTAATTTTAGTTGTTGTTTTCGTTCGCAAGAGAAGAGAAAATAACTATCAATAAAATAGTGAAAAATCATACCGAAGTGGTATGATTTTTTATATAGAGGAGTACATATTAAAATGGATAATCAATGGACAGAATGGTTGCATCAAGAGTGGAAGAAAGAATACTTCTTGAAGCTATCAGATTTTTTAAAGAATGCCTATGAAACAAAAGATATTTATCCACCAAAACAGCAAGTTTTCTCTGCCTTTCATCATTGTGATTATGAGGACATCAAGGTAGTTATTCTTGGCCAAGATCCATATCATCAAAAAGGACAGGCTCATGGTTTGTGTTTTTCTGTAAATCCAGGGGTAAAGATACCACCAAGTCTTTTGAATATGTACAAAGAATTACAAGAGGAATATGGCTATCCAATTCCAAATAACGGGTATCTTGTACCATGGGCAAAGCAAGGCGTATTTCTGTTGAATACGGTGATGACGGTAGAAGATTCTCATCCACAAAGTCATGCTGGCATGGGGTGGGAAATATTCACTGATCATGTAATACAAAAAATCAATGAAAAGAAAGAACCAGTAGTTTTCCTGTTATGGGGAAGAGCGGCTAGAAATAAAGCATGCATGATTGATAAAACGAAGCATCTTGTTTTAGAGGCAGCACATCCATCACCTTTATCTGCATACAATGGTTTCTTTGGATGTAATCACTTCAAAAAAGCAAATGAATTTCTAGAGAAAAACAACCGTAAGGGGATTGATTGGCAGATTAAAGATATTTGATAAATTCATCAAAAAATGAGTGAAAATCTGTATATTTTACGTATTGGTAATGTTCTGATTATCAATATTAGTTTATAATGTAAGCGTATCCATAGTTTTAATAAGGAGGACTTTATGAGATCTAATGCAATGGTTGCGATGATTCTTGCTGGTGGCCGTGGAAGCCGTCTGCATGACTTAACAAAGAAGGTCGCAAAGCCTGCAGTGCATTTTGGAGGAAAGTATAGAATTATTGATTTTCCTCTTTCAAACTGCGCAAATTCAGGAATTTCAACTGTAGGTGTATTACCCGGAACTAAACGTTCTTCGACATGTTTCCGATATACGTAAGGAACTTCAATGATTTCACCGTCACGAACATCACCCGTTTCATTATCAGGTGTCTTAATCAATTGATAGGTCGTAATCGTAACAGTGCGCCCTTCAGGAGTCACAGTTGCATGAGCTGAACCTTGAATATCTTTAGGTGCCGCCGCATAATAGGTTCCACCCGGTTGATTGGTAATGACTTTTTCAGTGCTTGAAAGTTCATTACCTTCTTCATCCTTATAGGTTGCAATAACAGAACCATAGGTTTGAACGGCTACATTCTTACGATAAACATAAGGAACGGTTGTAACACTACCACCAACAACGTGACCTTCAGC
>CALEMV010000047.1 GCA_937910655.1 uncultured Solobacterium sp. | reverse complement strand
TCATCACCGCAGAAGTACAGATATGGGTGTAAAACCAATCCTGATTTATATTGAAGCAGGTGCTTCAAGTACGTGCGAAATCTTAACGGAGATGATTCCGTTTATATCTAGTAAAGTAGATATTTCTGAATTAGAAGCGACATTCATGCTTGCAGGTATGACAATCGATACACGCAAGTGGCGTGAAAGAACTGGTGTACGTACATATGATGCGGCCAGTGCTTTACGTAAACTTGGTGCAGATCCTCAAGTAGCGTATGATTATTTGAAAGATACTTATGATGAGTTTGTACTCAAGAGTGCGATTATGAATGCAAGTGAAAGATATCCGGATGGTATCGTGATTGCGGCTGTTGAAAATGAGAAGATTACACGTTCGATTATGAGCCAAGTTGCGGATAGTTTATTGAGTATCCAAGATGTGAAGGCAGCCTTTGTGATTGCCCAGGATAAGAGTACAGGAATCAATAGTATTTCTGCTCGCTCAAATGGTGAAATAAACGTACAGGCAATTATGGAAGCCATGCATGGTGGTGGACATATGACAGCTGCCGCAACACAACGCAAGGATGCGACAGTCAAAGAACTAAAAGAAGAGTTAATTAATATTATTGAACAGCAGAAGAAGGAGGCAGAAGATGAAAGTAATTCTTAAACAAGATGTTAAAAAAGTAGGTAAGCGTGGAGATATCGTCGATGTATCTGATGGTTACGGAAGAAATTTCTTAATCGCAAGAGGCCTTGCGGTTGCGGAATCTAAGGCTAGCTTAGAAATCTTAAAGGAACAGAAATCAGAAGAAGCTGCACTAGAAGCACAACGTGAACAAGAAGCACGTGAAAAAGCTGCCTTATTAGAAAAGACAGTAGTTACTTTCACAGTGAAGTCTGGTAAAGAAGGAAGAGTCTTCGGTTCTGTTTCTACAAAGCAAATTGTTGAGGCTTTAAATAAAAAAGGTATTACTGTTGAGAAGCGTAAGATTATTGATACAGAACCAATTCATAGTCTAGGTACAACAAGAGTAAAAGTTGAACTACACAAAAATGTTATCGGTACAATCGTTGTGAAAGTACTGGGAAGTGAGAACTAAGTATGCCACGCGTATTACCTTCTGCACCAGAAGCGGAAGCTAGTTTGCTTGGAACCATGCTTGTATATCCAGGCTCTTCTCGCACAGCACTAGAAGAAGGACTGGAAGCTGACGATTTCTTTATCGAAGCCAATCGTCGGATTTATCATGCATGTGAAGAGTTATATCAAGAAGGAACCCAGATTGACTCTACAACTGTTGCGACACGTTTAAAGGATACTGATCTTTTAGATAAGTCTGGTGGAATGGAATACATTCTAAATTTAATGAATGCAGCAGTAACAAGTGCGAATACATTAACGTATGTTAATTTGATTCGTGATAAAGCGATGATGCGTCGTATGATTGAAGCTGCTGAAAGAGTTGCGGAAGAAGGCTTTAATGGACAGACGGACTTGAATGATTATCTTGATCGTTCTGAGAAAGAAATCTTGAATGTATCTCGTAATCGCAAAGCTGGTGAGTTTAAGAATCCTAACGATGTCTTAAATGAAGTGTTAAAGACAATTCGTGCAGCATCTCAGAATTCAACAGATATTACTGGTTTAAAGACAGGCTTTAATGATCTTGACCGTATTACACATGGTTTACAGCGTGGAGATATGATTGTTTTAGCTGCACGTCCATCTATGGGTAAGACAGCGGTTGCGTTAAATCTAGCGATGAATGTTGCGCTAATCCCACAAGCACAAAAAGGTGCGATTGCGATTTTCTCACTTGAGATGGGTGCAGAACAGTTAGCGATGCGTTTGTTAAGTGCAAAGAGTCATATCCAAGGTGATAAGTTAAAGACCGGTCGTTTGACAAACGAAGAGTGGAATCGTAT
>CALEMV010000046.1 GCA_937910655.1 uncultured Solobacterium sp. | reverse complement strand
CATATTTAAAACTTAAAAATTGTGATATTATGTGAATATCAAATATTTAAATATCGAGAAAAGTGCCTACTTATGAATGAATCTACAAAATTACAGAACAGTATTGATAGATTACGAAAGCGATTGATTCTGATTGTCGCATTGTTTTTCATCTTCGTAAGTCTATTGTTGTTTAAGAGTATCAATGACTCTAAAAAGAAAAGTTTGATTGATTATCACATCAAAACTCAAGAAAACTTCAAGAATCTAATGGCACACTCCTTAGATACTGTTCGTTATGCAGCTTATAATACCTTCTATTCAAGTGAAGCCATCAGCTTACGTAATGCAACGGATTTATCCCCAACACAAGCCACAAAATACCTGCGTACCTTACATGCTTTAGATAGTACAAATCCATTTATTCATTCTATTTATCTATTAAACAAAGCATCCAATACGGTATATACAACCAGTTCGGGCTCATCTACCTTAGATCAATTTCAAGATAAGGATGCTTTTACACCTAACACTCATTTATTGCGCCTACGCCAACTATCGAAGAACGTTTGGGTTTATACATTACAATTTACGGATTTTAGAGATACACAAGTATCCATGGTTGTAAATATTGACGCATATTTATTCAATCGTTCTCTATTTAGGGATACAGAGGCTACTGAATTTATATACGAACCAGAAATGGATAAGTTTTTCAGTTCGACTGCGGATTCTAGTCTTCCGATTGAAACGCTAGACTTTACTTCCGATAATGATAGTCACTTCAAAACCATTGGTGACTATGTATACTTCTACTCCTACCAACAGGACTATAGTCTATATATCATCAAACAGGTAAAATCTAATACTATCATCAGTAGTATTTCTTCATATCTTCCATTATTTTTAGAGATTATTGTTATCACATTTATCCTGATTTTGATTTTAGGATATTTCATCAATAAGTATTACTACACACCTCTCTATGAAATCATGGATAAGTTTGAGCTTAAATCATCTTCTAAGAACTCCGTGAATAACGCTGTTACACTCTGGATTCATGACCAGCAACACAAGATGGAAGAAGCAATGCACAAAGCCAAGCAAGACTATCTTACAAAACTCCTCTTGAATCAAAAGCTTCCTCTATTAAGAAATACCTTAGATTTTGATACAGCAAGTGATATCTATATTTGTATCTTAGATAGTCTGACCAATAAGAACATTCTAGAATTCTTCGGCGAACAGAAAGAAGTATATACTATTAACAACCTACATACAGTCATCTCAAATACAGTAGATATTGATGGGCTTTCTAATTATGCGAAAACACATCACATCAAAGTGTTTCTCGGTGATGCAAAACCTTTCTCAAGAGTATATACCTCGTATCAAAAACTATCCCAACTCTATTCCCTACGTATCTTAGATTCTACTAAATTCTTCTATACAGAATCTGATATGCCACACTTTATGACAAATTTCTCTACAATTCAAGAGGCAGAACAACGATTACTCTATACCTTCGAGCATGGTCGAAACGAAGAGATAAATACATCCTTCCAAGAGTGGTTTAATCTTATGAAATCCTTGCATTACAATTCGCTATTATTCTTCTATACAAAGTTATATTCTAGCTTACGTGATCGTATTCGTTCTATCACATCCATTTCAAGCTTACCAACTTACCAGTTTGAAAATAAGCTGAATACAATTACAGATATCCAAGAGATCAACTTATATATCCTAGGTCTCATGCATGCATATAATAAGTATCTTGCGAATATGAAAGAAGAAAAAATCCTAGATCTTGTATCAAATGCGAAGGATTATATTGATGCACATTTATGTGATACAGACTTAACTGCTGATAGTGTTGCGGAATCTATGGATTATAACGCTACCTATTTAAACCGAATCTTTAAATCCCAATATGAAATGTCCATGAAGGAATACATCAATATCAGCCGTGTTGAACTAGCGAAGAAGCTCTGCACAACTCGGTCTAGAAAACTCAAATTACTTCTATACATTCTTTAAGAAACATACAGGTAGTACACCAAATCAATATCGCACAGATCACAAATCAACATAAGTACATTTTACTTATGTTTTTTCTTTGCAAAGTACAACGTATTTATTTTTACTTATTTTATCAAACAATCATTTTTCTTTTATATTTTTCATGTACAATAAAACCAAGCTATTACATAAAAAAGAAGGGGGCTCATTTATGGAACTAAATTATAGAAAATGTGCAGAAGAAATCTTTGCAACACTAGGTGGTAAAGAGAATATTATCAGTGCTGCACACTGTGCCACACGCTTACGTCTAGTGATTGCGGACAATAGTAAAGTTGATATAAAGACATTAGAAAACGTACAAGGCGTGCAAGGTGTATTTAATTCTAGTGGACAATTACAGATTATTATCGGTACCGGTACTGTCAATAAAGTTTACGATGAATTCATCGCAATTAGTGGAGTAACTGGCGGCAGTAAAGATGATGTAAAGGCTGCAGCAGCTTCACAAATGCCATGGTGGAAACAACTGATCAAGACACTTGGTGATGTATTTGTACCAATCTTACCAGCTATCGTAGCTGCTGGATTAATGATGGGTCTTGTAGAAGCATTAGGTAAGGCTATCCCATCCTTCGCATCAACAGACTGGTATGCATTCTTAGATATGGCTTCTAATACATCCTTTGCATTCCTACCAGTACTTGTTGCGGTATCTGCTGCACATGTATTTGGTGGAAATATCTTCTTAGGTGCTGTTATTGGACTTATGATGGTTCACCCAGCACTAACAAATGGTTGGGCAGCCGCAAACGGATATGAAGTATGGTATCTATTTGGTAAAGGCATCAATATCTTTGGCTATACACTCGGACAAGTCAACCAATTAGGCTATCAAGGGCACGTGATTCCAGTTGTGATTGCCGTATGGGTAATGAGTAAGATTGAAATCAAACTACACAAGATTGTCCCTGAGATGATCGACTTATTTGTAACACCACTTACAACTGTACTATTAACAGCCTTAGCAACCTTCATGGTTATCGGGCCTGTATTTGCGGCACTAGAAACTTGGGTATTATCTGCCGCAACAGTACTCGTTGCCAATCCTATCGGTGCTCTAGCAATGGGTGCTCTATATCCTATAACAGTTGTCATGGGTCTACATCACATGTATAACACAATTGAATTGGGCATGCTTAGCACAGGTGCATTAAACACATGGATGCCTATCGCTTCTGCCGCAAACTTTGCACAATTTGGTGCATGCCTAGCAGTCGGTCTAAAGACAAAGAACGCAAAGCGTAAAACAATCGCAATTCCATCCGCATTATCCGCTTCCCTAGGCATTACAGAACCAGCTATCTTCGGTGTCAACCTACGCTTGATGAAGCCATTTGTATTCGCAGCAGTTGGTGGTGCAATCGGTGCCTTAGTAGGAGCCATCTTCCACATTGGCGCAACAGCTAACGGTGTAACTGGTATTCCAGGTTTCCTTATCGCATCAAACCCACTTACATATACAATCTTGCTACTTGTAGCAGGCGGAACATCCTTTGTACTAACGTTCTTATTCTGGAAAGAAAATGATGGTGAAGAAACAGAAACAACCTCATCTACTCCTGTTCCTGTAACACCACAAGTAGAAACAATTATCACAACAGAAAAAGGTACAGTCCTTTCTCCAGTGAAGGGAAAAGTCATTCCTGCAAGCGAAATCCCAGATCCAGTATTTGCAGGTGAAGCAATGGGTCAATCCGTTGGTATTGTCCCAACAGAAGGAACAGTATACGCTCCATTCGATGGAACAGTCATGATGTTATTCCCTACAAAACATGCAATCGGATTACAATCCAAAGATGGTTTAGAAGTACTCATCCACGTTGGTGTTGATACGGTACAGATGAATGGTGAAGGCTTTGAAGCATTTGTAAAACAAGATGATATCATCCATGCTGGTGATAAACTTCTTACATTTGATCGTACTAAGATCAAAGACGCAAATCATCCAGATACTGTCATCGTTGTATTAACAAATAGCGCTAATTTCGAAAAGATTGAAAAAGCCGCATAAATACTTAAAATATTATTTTTGAAAAGATATAGTAATTTT
>CALEMV010000045.1 GCA_937910655.1 uncultured Solobacterium sp. | reverse complement strand
ATCATCTACAATTAAAATTTTTGCCATACTATTTCTGCCTTACTATTTCTATTTGATTTGCTAAAAAGGAAGCTTCATCCTGAATTTTAGCATAAAACTGTATATATACACCTTTTACAAGATACTGACTATATTGGGAATATAGATTTGGCATAACAGCCATATCACTTTCACCTGTTTCATCTGTCAGTTTTAAAAAACACATTAGGTCCCCTTTACGAGTACGAATCTGTCTTACACTTTGAATATATGCAAATCCACGGTATAACCCACGATTACTATTTAATTCCGCAAGTGGTGGATATGTGATACCTAATTTTTGTCTTAGGTGAACAATTGGTTGTTCCCCTAGATTAAAGCCAAGTGCAGCCTTCTCATTTTCACTGAGTTCTTCTTGGCTATCCTTCATGCGTACAACGATTGGCTTTGATACAAGTTGTGGATCAATAGATAACTGTGCACCAAATGGAACCTGAACTAGCTTTGCATACTTGATTGCATCATCCAAAGTATTCAGCATGGTAGTTCTACCTAAATCAAATTCATCAAGAGCACCTGCAGATATCAATCGTTCTAATTGTGTTCGATTCATCTTGCGTAGTACAACTCTTGCGACAAAATCAAAGTAATCACCAAATCGACCATTTTTATCACGTTCATCCAGTATTGTTCTAGCAGCTAGTGTACCTACATCCTTAATGATGGAAAGTGGTAAAATGATTGACTTTCCATTGTGATAATAGATATCCGTCGAGCGATTTACATCTGGTGCTTCGATAGAGATATGCTTACGTCTACATTCAGTAAGATAGATTGCGCTCTTTGTGCTATCTCCAATCACACTATTTAAGATTGATGTATAGAACTCCAGTGGATAGTTAGCCTTTAGATAGGCTAATTGATACGCAACTAATCCATACGCTACCGCGTGAGATTTATTAAAGCCATACCCCGCAAACTTCTCTGCTAAATCAAATAGTAAGCTAGCAGTTTCATCACTATAGCCATTTTCTTTACAGCCAAGCACATACTCTTGTCTTAGTCCTGCTAATTCTTCTTCATTCTTTTTTGAGATAGCTTTACGTAAAATATCTGCTTTTACAAGTGAGAACTTCGCCGCAATCTGTGCCATCAACATAACTTGTTCCTGATAGATTGTAACACCATAGGTTTCCTTGAGAATCGGTTCTAATTCCTTCGATGGATATACAACCGACGATGGATTCTTTCTACCTTCCAAATAAACATTAATCTGATCTTTCGGACCTGGTCTAAAGAGTGCTAAAGCAGCGATAATATCTTCAAAACAATTCGGCTTCATCTTACGCAATAAATTACGCATGCCATCCGATTCAAACTGGAAGACACCAATTGTATCTGCTTGCGCAAATAAACGATACGTTTTTACGTCATTTAACGGAATCGATAAAATATGGAAATCTGGATTATGCTTATGAATCATCTGTACAATTTCATCAATCGTTGTCAGATTCTTAAGCCCAAGGAAATCCATCTTAATTAGACCTCTTTCCTCTAAGTAATTTCCAACAAATTGCGTTGTTTTCATACCTTCCGACATTTGTATTGTAGGAATCACATCCTCAACCGGCTTACCGGACATGACAATACCGGCCGCATGAATACTCTTATTCTTTGGCAGACCTTCAATCCGTTTCGACATGTTAAAATATTCCATCAATTGTGGACTTGCACTAAGTAGTACACGTAATTTCTCTTTTTGTTCATACGCTTTCTCTAGCGTAATCTTTGGCGTTTGTGGAATCAAACCAACAATCATATCAATCTCACGCTTCGAAATATCCATTGCTTTACCAACATCACGTAAGACAGCACGTGCTGCTAAAGTATCAAATGTAATGATGTTGGCAATATGTTGTTCACCATACTTTTGATATACATAATCAATAATTTCTTGACGATGGATATCCGGAATATCTGTATCGATATCTGGCATCGATACACGTTCAGCGTTTAAAAACCGTTCAAATAATAGATTATATTGTAAAGGGTCTACCATTGTTATCCCCAAACAATACGCAACCAAAGAACCAGCAGCGCTACCTCTTCCAGGTCCAATATAAATTCCCTTTTGTCTTCCATAACGAATAAAGTCATAGACAATAAGGAAATAGTCTTCAAAGCCCATCTGATGAATGACCTGCAATTCATGCTTTAAACGTTCGACATACACTAGTTTTAAAACACCATTCAAACGTTTTTTCAATCCCGCAAGACATAATTGCGGTAAGTATTGTTCTGCAGTAATACCATCTTTCAATGGATATACAGGTATCCCTGTCTTTTCTAGATTTCCATCACAAAGACATTCACTAGCGATTTCATCGGCTCTTTGTAAGTCATCCGCATCATAGATTTTTTCCATTTCAGGAATTGATAAAAAATATCTTCCTGTAATTGGAGTTACATTCTTATCTTTCAAGGTTGTACCCTGCTTGATGGCTGAAAGTACCTTTAATGTTTCATAATCTTTTTGTCCAAGATAATAGATTTTATTTACAGCAACTGTATGAATTCCTTGTGCATTTGCTAACGCTTTTAACAGAGCATTCTTGGAACGCCATAAAGATGTTTCTTCGTATGAAATTGCAATATCAAAAGAAGGTAATTCCGATTTCATCTGTGCTAATTTCTGTGTGATTCCAGTACGGTCTTCACTGATGAGTTCTGCGTCAAAATATCCACCTTCACCATAGACAATGAGGAAATTATGTTCACAGTATTGAAGCAGTTCTTCATATGTGGCATACTCTCTCCCATCGCATAATATAGAGGATAGCTTTATCAAGTTTGTATAACCTTTATTATTTTTTGCAAGCAATAAAAATGGAACTTTCTGTTCGTGATAGAAAACATCAACTTCTAATCCAATTATCGGGTGGATTCCCTCTTTCTTACATTCATGCAGAAAACGCGCAATGCCATGCATCACATGATGATCGGTCAAAGCGACACTTTGATATCCATATTTTTTCGCTGTTGAAACAAGCTCTGGAATACGAATTGTGCTATCCAGTAATGTGTAGCAGCTACGTACAAATAGATGTGTAGTCATATTACTATTATACCTTATGGCGATACTAATAAGAAATAACTTAAGGGAAAAGTTAATGTTGTCATTAAAATTAAAAAAAGAGACGAAACTGCGATATAATATTAAATGATACATTTTTAAAAGTGAGGTCAATCAGTATGAAAGTTGCATTTGTTACAGATAGTGGTACTGGAAAATCTATTCACGAATACGCAGAACAAGGAATTATTAGTCTTCCATTGCAAATCAGCGTAGATGATACAACATATCAAGACATGGAAACATTGAATCGAAATGACTGTATTCGCTTGATGAAGGAAGGAAAAGTTCTGACAACTTCCCAACCATCTGCAGGTATTATTGAAGAATGTTTTGAGAGTCTCAAGGAACAAGGTGTTGAGTTAATCATCGCCGTACCTATTTGTAATGGACTTTCTGGCACAATCAGCACAATGACCGCAATTGCGAATAGTTTAGATATTAAGATTATTTGTATTGATACCTATGTAACTGCGGTAGTGCAAGATTACTTAATTACAAATATTAAGAAGTGGTATGACGAAGGTAAATCTCATCTTGAAATTCAAATCTTAGTTGAAAATATTATCAACTCAACAAATACATTACTTGTCCCAGAGACTTTGGAACAGTTTATTCGCGGAGGTCGTATGACACCTCTTGCGGCAAAACTAGGACAACTTTTAAAGATTATCCCAGTTTTACAGATTAACAAAAAAACTGCAGGTAAAGTTGATACTCTAACAAAAGTTCGAACTTTCCGCAAAGCGCTTAGCACAGCAGTAGATGAAGTTGCAAAAGATAACCCAGATGAGAATACACTCATCACAATTGCACATGTCGCAAATATTTCTGAGGCAATGAATCTATACCATACAATGTCAGAGCGCTTCCCTAGCGCAAAGATTCAGGTCATTGAATTACCTAATGCAATTGCGGTACATACTGGTATTGGTTGTATTGCAATTCAATATTTTAAAACCTGCTAAGAAATGGAGGTTCTATGGCACAAAAGAAAAAGTC
>CALEMV010000044.1 GCA_937910655.1 uncultured Solobacterium sp. | reverse complement strand
TAGTCTCGTGGGCTCGGAGATGTGTATAAGAGACAGTACTAGAACATATCATAGGAGGCGTACGCATATGACAATTAATCTTCAAACAATCGCTACAGAACACCGCAATGAAAATACGATAAATTTGGATCAGATGAGTTCACTTGAAATCATTACAGAGATGAACCGTGAAGATGCGTTAATTGCTTCTTCGATTCAACCACATCTTCCTAATATTGCAAAGATAATTCAGTATTGTATTGAGGCAATCAGTAAAGGTGGCAGAATCATCTATATGGGTGCAGGAACAAGTGGAAGATTAGGCGTGCTTGATGCGGCAGAATGTCCTCCAACATTTGGTGTATCCCCAGATGTTGTTGTTGGTTTGATTGCGGGTGGTGAAGGTGCTTTTATCAAAGCACGTGAGGGATCGGAAGATTCCACAGAGCTTGCTAAACAAGATTTAATTCAAATTGGTTTAAATGAAAGAGATGTCGTTATTGGTTTAGCAGCGAGTGGTCGTACGCCATATGTTTTGGGTGGACTTTCTTATGCCCAAGAGCTAGGTTGTCATACGGCCGCAATCTCAAATACATATCATTCTAAGATTGGTGAAGTTGCCGAAATTGCGGTGGATGTTCCGGTAGGGGCTGAAGTATTAACAGGTTCTACACGTTTGAAGTCTGGTACAGCTGAAAAGATGATTCTTAATATGATTTCTACTGCAACGATGGTAGGTCTTGGAAAAGCTTATCAAAACCTTATGGTTGACGTAATGCAGACAAATGAGAAACTACGCAATCGCGCAGAAAATATTGTTATGGAAGCTACGGGGGTTGAACGCTCTGTAGCACGTGCTACGATAGATACAGCAAAAGGTTCATGTAAGGTGGCTATCACGATGATTCTGGCAAATTGTTCTTACGAAGACGCATTGATTCGTTTAGAAAAAGCTTGTGGTCATGTCCGTGAAGCAATCATGGAGAAATAAAATGGCAAATTCATTAGGATATTCTGTATTTTTAAGTACATTTGAAAAACAAAAGTCATACTTGCAAGGCGTAGGAAAGAATCATCCACTTGTATTTGTGTCATTACACATCGCAGAAGAGTTTAGTGATACATATACAAAAGACATGCATGCAATGTGTGCTTGGTTAAATGAAGAGGGTTTCCGTATTGTGGCGGATGTATCTACAAAATCATTAGAGTTATTTCAGGTCTCCTCTGTACGAGAAATCGCAAAGTTACTAGATGTATATGCATTGCGCTTGGATTATGGTTTTGACCATGCGGAGATGCTAGCGTTAGCAAAAGAGATGCCAATTGTACTAAACGCATCCACCATTCGTGTGGATGAAGTAGAAGACTTGGTGCGTGAAGGAAAAGAAATCCTTGCCATGCATAACTACTATCCACGTAGTGAAACAGGGCTAGATGACGAGTACTTCTTAAAGATTACACAGTCATTACAGGCTGCAGGTCTCCACGTGATTGCCTTCATCCCAGGGGATGTATTAAAGCGTGGACCTATCTTTGAGGGTTTACCAACTCTGGAACATCATCGCCATATTTCTCCATACGCAGCGTTTATGGAGCTAACGTTAAAGTATCATGTAGATCAAGTATTTGTAGGAGATCCTGGAATCAGTGCATATGAGATACAGCGCATTCAATCGTATTGCGATACAGGGGTAATTGATATTCCAGCCACTTTAAAACATGCGGAACATTTCTATGATAAGGAAGTAACTTGTCGTATCGATAGTCCTTCTTGGATTATTCGTGTAGAAGAAGCACGCTTATTAAAGAAGGCAGATGAACACATCGCACCAAACAACACAACGACACGTGAAATTGGCGCAATCACCATGGATAATGATGCTTACCTGCGTTATGCAGGAGAAGTACAGATTGTCCGTAGCGCACTTCCAGCAGATAATCGTGTGAATGTTATTGGTCATGTATCACCTAAGGATTTGTCTATCTTAAAACTTGTTAAGGGTGGTATGAAAATTCGATTTGTAAGAGAAGATATGTGATGTATCTTCTTTTCTTTTGCATTTCATCATAAAATAGAGATATGAAACAACTGTATTATTCATTTCCACAATATCTCAAAGATACCTTCGGACGTAAACTTTACAAAGTAGCACTTGAAACAGGTATGACTTGTCCAAATCGCGATGGCAAGGTCGCTGTTGGAGGTTGTATCTTTTGTGGAGAGGGAGGTTCTGGAGATTTCGCGATTTACTACGAGGGGAAGCGTTTAAACAGAGAAGAATTGATTTATAATCACCAAGAGATTCCTAAGGGCGACTATATCGCATATTTTCAATCCTTTACAAATACTTACGCTCCTACTAGCAAACTTCGAGAAATCTTTACAGCAGCCTTAGAGGATGACTTATTTGCAGGGATTTCCATTGCGACTAGACCGGACTGTTTAGGAAAAGATGTTATAGAACTTTTAAAAGAGTTAAAAGAAAAGTATCGAAATAAATTTATTTGGGTAGAGCTTGGCCTACAAACCATTCACGAAAGTACTGCGAAGTGGATGAATCGTGGATATCCACTTGAAGTATTCAATGAAGCAATCAAGAATCTAAAGGCGATTAATATAGAAGTGATAGTGCATATTATTATCGGTCTTCCAGGCGAGGATCAAAAAATGTTGTTAGAAACAATACAACATTTAAATGCCTGTCAGATTGATGGTGTAAAGTTACAGCTATTACATTACCTAAAGAATACACGATTAGGCGTACAGTATTTATCTCATCCATCTCAATATCATGCTTTAGAGATGGATGAATATGTAGAACTTGTGACAGAATGTATTGCGCATTTAGATGAACATATTGTTATCCATCGCTTAACAGGAGATGGAAATGCGGAAGATTTGATTGCACCACTATGGAGTACAGATAAGCGTCGTGTATTAAATTCAATCAATCACATGTTGAAGATAAAAAATTATACACAGGGTTGTAAATTATCAAAATAGGAGGGGTATAAACGAAAGTTGTCATCGAAAAAAATCTTGAATTTTAGCCTAAAATATTTTAAATTGAATTTGTTTCCGTGTGTTTTTGATGGGGAGATTTTAAAGGGTCTAATGATCCACAGGAGGAATGATGGAACTTACATCCATTAGATGGGATATTATCCTAGGTGGCTTTGGTCTATTCTTGATTGGTATCAATTTCATGGGCGATGGCTTAAAAGCTGTTGCTGGTGATAAATTGAGAGATTATATTGATAAATATACAACCAATCCATTCAGTGCTTTCTTGATTGGTATTGCGATTACAATTGTTATGCAGTCAAGTTCGGCTTCTACTGCAATTACGATTGGCCTAGTTCGTGCAGGTCTTATGAACTTGGAACAGGCTGCCGGTATTGTTATGGGTGCCAATATTGGTACGACGGTTACATCATTATTGATTTCCTTGGATATTGATAGCTTTGTTTTATACTTCGTATTTGTTGGTGCGATGATTATCTGTTTCGGAAAGAAGCAGAAGATTAAGAGTACTGGATATATTATTCTTGGTTTTGGTTTGATTTTCTTTGGTTTGAATTCAATGGGTGATGAACTTGCAGCAATTAAGGATGTTCCGGCATTTATGTCCTTTGCGGAGGCGATGTCCACAAATCCATTCTTATCCTTACTCGCTGGTACAATCATGACTGGTGCAGTACAGGCATCTGCTGCGACAATCGGTGTCGTTCAGAAGATGTACGAAGCTGGAGCCCTTACATTTAGTGCCGTATTACCATTCGTATTTGGTGCTAATATTGGTACAACGGTAACAGGTATCTTAGCTTCAATTGGTGGTTCTACAGCTGCTAAAAGAACAGCAGGCATTCATATCTTATTCAATATTATTGGTACAACCATTGGCATGGTGTTCTTAGTTCCATACGCAAACTTTATTCAATGGATTTGTGCAGAGTTACATATTGGCGGAATGATGCAGATAGCGGTAGCACATATCGTCTTTAACACAAGTGCAACCATCGTATTCTTCCCACTACTTCACCAATTTACAGCACTAATTCGTTTGATTGTTCGTGGTGAAGAACCTAAGAAGATTGAAATTAATATCGATGAGTTGGATGCTCATCTTGCTAGTACTGAACTTCCTGCAGTTGCGATTTCCGCAGCTAGAGATGCGATTTTCAAGTTAGCGGATGTTGTTAGTGAAGATGTCTCTGATTCTCGTACTTTCTTGAATAAACCTGGTACAGATGAAGACTTTGAAAACTTGAGACAAGCTGAATCGATGATCAATTCTCTAGACCGTAAGATTACAGAGTTCTTAGTTCAAGTTTCGTCTAGTTCAAATTTAACGGATGTTGACCAAGCAGACATTCGTAGAGATCTAGAAATTATTAAGAACTTAGAACGTTTAGGAGATTTATCTATGAATCTCTCGGAGTTCTATAAGATGGTTCAAGAAGACCGTAGTGAATTTACTTCCTATGCGATGGAAGATATTAACGGCATGTACGATAAGTTTAAAGAAATGTACGCAAAGGCAATCGCGGTATATCGTACAAAAGATAAGATTATCTACGAAGAATTAATGGCATTAGAAGAAGAAATGGATAAGGCAGAGTATGTGGCTCGTCAGGCACACTTTACACGTATGTCTAAGAACCAATGTGAATCTTCTGTGGCTGCTTCAATCTACTGTGATATTCTTGGTACATTAGAGCGTATGGGTGACCACTGCTGTAATATTGCCAAGTCAGCGCTATTAGATTATGTAGATGCTAGTTTTAATCCAACCCTGACAGATGCAACAACAAAATAGTTGATATATGAAACATCTTGCGAAAAATGAAACCGTAAGATGTTTTTTTGAATTACATTAAGTGTATTTTTAAAAAGAAATGCCTATAATGGAAACGTATCTTAAAACAGAAAGGATATATGAAATATGAGTATTAATTTTCGTAAAGTCGCAGTTGTAGGTTGTGGATTTGTTGGATCTTCTAGCGCATTTGCCTTAATGCAAAGCGGTCTATTTTCAGAAATGGTTTTATTAGATGTAAATCGTGCTAAGGCTGAAGGAGAAGCCATGGATATTGGTCATGGTACTTCAATCAGTTCTCCAATGAATATCTATGCAGGTGATTATTCCGATATCAAGGATGCGGCTATCATTATCGTTACGGCTGGAGCTGCCCAAAAGCCAGGTGAAACACGTCTTGACTTAATCAAGAAGAATATCCAGATTCACTCTGGTATTATGGCTGAAATTAAGGCACAAAATCCTGAAGGAATCTTATTGATTGTAGCTAATCCAGTTGATATCTTAACTTACTATGCACAGAAGGCTTCTGGCATGCCAGAAAATCGTGTATTTGGTTCGGGAACAGTATTAGACTCTGCACGTCTAAGATATCTATTAGGAACACGTCTAGATGTAGACTCACGTTCTGTTCACGCATATGTTATCGGTGAGCATGGTGACTCTGAAATCTGTACATGGTCTATGGCAAATATCTCCGGTGTTCCACTCGCTGACTTCTTTGCATTAAGAGGTATGGGCGGTGACCTTGATATGAAGGTGGCACAAGAAGATATCGCTGAAGATGTTAAGAATGCGGCATACAAGATCATTGAAAGAAAGAACGCTACTTACTACGGCATCGCAATGTCTGTTGTAAGAATCTGTCGTGCAATCTTACGTGATGAAAAATCTATCTTACCTGTATCAACTGCATTACATGGTGAATATGGCATCAATGATGTAGCACTCAGTGTTCCAGCAATTGTTGGAAGAAATGGTGTTGAAGAATTAGTGCCAATCTCCCTGAGTGAAGAAGAACGCACAAAGCTTGCGGAATCTGCAGCTGTCTTAAAGAAGACGATGGAAGGCGTAGAATTCTAACAAGAAATCCGGAGTTCCGGATTTTTTATTTCACATAATTCATTTGAAAAAATATCTTACATAAAAGAAAGGAATGTAGTAAAATGCTTGCGTTCGTTCTTAATATACATATCTTGAAGAGCGATATCCAGAAAGAGGGGGTATAAGTGATGAATCAAAAGGCATTAAAAACACTAGGATGGATTGCGACATGTACCGCAATGTTAATGTATGTTTCCTATTTCCCACAGATCATGAATAACCTACATGGAATGAAGAGTGGTTTCCTACAACCTATGGTTGCGGCAATAAACTGTTCATTATGGGTGACATATGGGTTTCTGCAAGAAAAGAAGGATTGGCCACTAATGATGGCAAATTTACCTGGTGTATTCTTTGGCGCAATCGCCGCAATTACAGCACTTTAGAAAGCGTTCCTAAGGGAACGTTTTTTTATGCAAAAGATTGATGAAATCTATAGTAATATCGTTGACTTTCTACGACGATAGGAAGAAGATTAGTATGGTTTCCGAAGAGAGTGTGTGGAAACATGGAGGAGAAAAATAATGGAAAACAAAAAGAATCCTTATGCAGGTACTAAAACTGAAAAGAACCTCTTAGAAGCATTCAGAGGTGAATCAGAAGCTAGAAATAAGTATACATTCTTTGCTTCTGTAGCTAAGAAAGCAGGCTTTGAACAAATCGCAGCTTTATTCTTAAAGACAGCCGAAAATGAAAAGGAACATGCAAAGCTTTGGTTTAAGGCATTAGGCATGCTTGGTGATGTTAAGGAAAACTTACAAGCAGCTGCTAATGGTGAAAACTATGAGTGGACTGATATGTATGAACGTATGGCAAAGGATGCGGAAGAAGAAGGCTTCCACGACCTAGCTGCTCAGTTTAGAGGTGTTGGTGCTATCGAAAAGATGCATGAAGAACGTTACAGAAAGTTACTTCAGAATGTAGAAATGCAGGAAGTATTCAAGAAGAGCGAAGTGAAGATTTGGGAATGCCGTAACTGTGGTCATATCGTTGTTGGTATGGAAGCTCCAGAAGTTTGCCCAGTATGTCATCATCCACAAGCATTCTTTGAAATTCACGCAGAGAATTACTAAGATGATAAAGTTATGCCAAAGTACACTATGCTTTGGCTTTTTTTGTTGTAAGATACATCATTCACGCATGAGTTGATGACTACAGTAGTAACAAAAAGAAAAATATACAGGAATGATTGCACTAACAGTATTAAAGAGGGTAAAATCAGTATATAAAGTTGGAGAAAAAATATGGGAAAAATCTATACAATCGGGGAAGCTTTAATTGACTTTATTCCAGTACAGACAGCCGCAAATTTAAGTGCTGTGGATGCCTTTCAAAAAAGACCAGGGGGAGCACCAGCTAATGTGGCAGTAGCCGCAGCGAAACTAGGTGCAGAAGCTTATTTTATTGGTATGGTTGGAGATGATCCATTTGGACATTTCTTAAAAGATACGATTGCGAGTTATGGTGTTAATACAAGATATTTAAAGACTACAAAGAAGGCAAAGACAGCGCTAGCTTTTGTAAGTCTAGCGGATGATGGACAACGTGACTTTAGTTTCTATCGTAATCCAAGTGCGGACTTACTCTTAGATAAGTGTGATGTTGAAGAAGTTGAATTTACAAGCGATGACTATATCAGTTTTGGCTCTGTTGACTTAGTGGAGTATCCTGTAAAGTACGCAACAGAGTATTTGTTACAGAAGGCAAAAGCAGCGAATGCGACAATCCTATTTGATCCAAACATCCGTAAAGATCTTTGGGATGATTTAAATGAGTGTAAACAAACAGTATTATCCTTTATGAAGTATGCAAATATCGTTAAGATGGCAGATGATGAAGTAGAATTCATCACTGGTAAAAAGTCAGTCAAAGAAGCTATCGAAGTGGTAAAACAATATGGTGTTGAACATGTCATTGTGACATATGGACCTGAGGGTAGTGATGCGTACCTGAAACATTGTCATAGCCATGCGGATGCGCGTAAAGTTGATCCAGTTGATACAACTGGTGCAGGTGATACGTTTGTTGGCGCGCTGTTATACTATTTAGATCATCACAAACAAAAGCCTGATCAGATTTCACCTGAGATGATCAAAGATGGATTATGCTTTGCAAATCACGCAGCTGCCATCGTTACGACGAAAAAGGGTGCGATGAATGCAGCCCCAACATTAGAAGAATTACAGAAATAAAAAATAGGAGAATATCATGTTTAAAAGAGCAGAGATGAATACCTATGAAGCAGAGATTACTTGTCATTCCTGTGGGAAGAAAGAAAAGGTTAAAATCAAATCACTCATTGATACAGCTTTAGATCCATCGGCAGAAACAAACCTACTACGTGGTAAATTATTCCGTCATAGCTGCTCAAAATGTCATACTGAACAAAATATGTTATATACATGCATGTATCATGATAGCAGTAAGAATCTATTGATTGGATATCCAGATAATCAGAAGGATTATGAAGAGATGAATCTGATATTTAATCGACACTATCATCGCGACGAGTTGGATGAAGCTCTTAATAAATGGATTGAAACATGCACGAAGAGAATTGTGTCCAGTCAATCTGACATGCAGGAAAAAGCACTCATTGCACAATTAGGTTTAGATGATCGTATCATTGAAATTGGTAAATATGTAACAGGAGATTTAGCAAAGATACAATCGCAAGGTCTAGAGATTGATCATATGTACTTTAATACGAGTGGTGAAGAGTATGCATTCTTAATTCAATCTGGTGAAGGTATTGTTGGAGAAGTTCCTTTTACCAAAGAGCTATATCAAACATTAGAAGAACACTATAAACCATATCTTGCTGAAGATGAATCTGTTGAAATTGATTCTTATTGGGTTAGTGACTTCCTTAGAAAAGTAAAAGAAAAACAAAGCCAGTCTTAGCGATTGGCTTTTATTATTGTTAGTTCAATCATGTGTAGTGCTGTAGCACGTAGTTCAAATTGAATATTATTTTGGGTATGATTTAGTTTTTTTTCTACAGCAGCTAATTGATTTGTCTGTGTGCGATTTGTTTGTAAAGTAATAATGAGATTGTTATCTTTTACCTTTGTATCGATTACTTTTACATTACAATCAAATTCATTTGCTAGTATCTCTGCCATATTCTGCGCAATACTATGACGCGTCTGCTGAATATCTTGACGTATCTGATTGCGTTTGTTGGCGTGTCTTCGTATAGAATATTTTTTAATGTAGTAAACCAATCGAATGAATGTGATGATAATAAAGACAAATAGCACAATTTGATAATAATCAAGTGTGAAAAGTGAGAATGTCTTCTGTACAGAATACATATATGCATGAATGGAAGACAGTATGAGTGCAATACCTGTTGCGATTCTTGCATGATGTGGAATTGCCTGTAAGAAGGATGAGATAAACAATAGACTATAAGAAATAAACTGATAGTCTTTGGTAGGCTCAATACTGTAGAAGATTTGGTAAAGCTGAATAATAGACCAACCAAAGAGTAAAATTGCCATTACTTGATATAGCGTGTATCGACTATCTTCTTCCATTGGTTCAACATGGTCCCATAATAGGACATCTACCTCTTCCGCTAACTTACGAGCACCAGAGGAGAAGTCGCTATTTGTAATCACAACCGCTTTATCTAGTTTGTAGTAAGCAATACCAGAGAAGGCCTGTTGAACTGCATCATTACCAACGGTTCCGCTGTAGTACTTACACTGAAAACCATATTTCAAACTTCCTTTGGTAGCGATGATATCAATGCCTTGATCACCACTTGCCTTGGTAAGAGTTAT
Source organism: uncultured Solobacterium sp. (assembly GCA_937910655.1). Classification (GTDB taxonomy): domain Bacteria; phylum Bacillota_I; class Bacilli_A; order Erysipelotrichales; family Erysipelotrichaceae; genus Bulleidia. The sequence goes on along the minus strand of CALEMV010000044.1, from coordinate 1,781 downwards.
ATTTTTATATCCTAGTGAGGATAGGTATTTTGCACAACTGCGTTCGTATTGAATTCCGTTCATAAAGACATTATACAGTACTTATTTTGAATTTGTAGGAAGAAGAGTGAATAATTCATTTTTCCGTTTTTCTTCTTCAATGAGGTTGTTATAGGCAAGTTGTGCATAAGTTTGAAGTCTATTGGAATGTGTATTTTCATCCCCATATACAAAGTAGTTACCATCTTTATCAATACAACCTAGTGCAGATACGACAGGTACATCCTGATATATATTCTGTTGGAAGTTTTGATATGGCGTTAGCTTAACATTTGCGTTTTCCGCAAGTAGTGTGCTGAGATAGTTTGCACTAATATAAGGGATTGTGCCACTTGGAATATCATAATTGGCCCACATAAAGAAGTGGGTGATATATCTACGTTGGTTTTCTGCATCGCTTAGTTCGTGTAGACTCTTACCATACAGTTCTTCATAGAATTCATCTTCAATAAATGGTTGGTGGTCTCCATACATGAGGATAATCGTTGGCTCAGAGACATTCTTGAAGTAATTTACAAGTTGTTCTAAAGCCATATCGCTACGGCGAATGACACTGAGATATTCCTCTGTTTGTGGATAATCACCCTTCATAGAAGTGATGTGGACATCATGAAGTAACCCTGTATTGTATGGAGAGTGATTTTGCATCGTCACATTAAACATGAAGAATGGTTTTGATGTATCTCGTTGCTCGTATAAATCAATAACATGTTGGAAATCCCATTCATCTGAGATGTAGTTTCGTAGCTTCTGATAATTTGTAATATCTTCCATACCGATATATCGGTCAAAGTTCATATATTGATAAGTATTCACACGATTCCAGTTTTCTTTGTAGTAAGGATGGAAAGCAGTTGTCTTGTAAGGCTTTTTCTGATTCTTAAGCACCTCTACCACCGATGGTACATTCTGCTTAAGATACTGGGTATACGGCACTGAGCCTGTCGGCATATATGCCATCGAGCTTCTTGTGAGGAATTCAAATTCAGTATTGGCTGTAGGCCCTCCTGTTACACTCATATTTACATAGCCTTTAATTGTATTCTTCTTGAGGCTCTTTATATAAGGCATAACAGGCTTATCTGTCTTAATGTCCGCAAGAACCGAAAGGTCTGCAAAGGTTTCATTTTGAATGACTAAGATGGTAGGATAGCGTACACCGTCCTTATAATCTTTCATTATATTATCAGGTGAATCAAGCACCTCTTTTACAGCTTCCCTAGCCACCTTAGGACTGTAGCCCTCGACTTTTACACCGCTTGTTGCGTGCATATTGCTGAAAAAATATGCAAGGTAGCCCTCATCATTTACATTTTCATTATAGTTCCATGAAAGGCCGAAGATATAGTTGTAAAGTAGTCCATCCTGAAAAGACCAAATACAAGCTACAGATAAGCAGCCAATTGCTATCAGTGTGGTAATTATCCTTCTAACAGGATTTATTTTATTCTTCCTAAGCCTTGGTATCAGTATCAGTATGATGAGAAAGACCACAAATATGCCCACAGCTACAAAGAATGGAGTATCAGGGTGAAGCTTATACCTGCCTGCTACTTCCATCGCAGTTCCTATAACTGTAAGGTCTCCGAACATAATGTAGTTGCCTCTAAACTGAAGTACTGTGTAGTTGGCAACTCCGACCAGATAGGCCAGGATGATGCAGATAAAGGCAGGTATCTTAATCCCTCTAAATATTGTATAGAGAAAGGTAAAGAGGATAACCCAGTACATCATGTTAAAGA
>CALEMV010000043.1 GCA_937910655.1 uncultured Solobacterium sp. | reverse complement strand
TGGGCTCGGAGATGTGTATAAGAGACAGAGATAAAGGGAGGCTATAATGGCTACTAAAAAGTATGTTTATAAGTTTTCTGAAGGTAATGGTTCCATGCGTGAACTGCTCGGTGGTAAAGGTGCTAACCTTGCTGAAATGAGCATTTTAGGTATGCCAGTACCGGATGGGTTTACCATCACAACTGAAGCGTGCAATGCATATTACGCAGATGGTAAGAAAATCAATAAGAATATCATGGACGAAATTCACAAGCATGTTGAAATGCTACAGAAGGCAACAGGTAAGAAATTAGGTGGATTAGAGAATCCTTTACTTGTTTCTGTACGTTCAGGTGCACGTGCATCTATGCCAGGTATGATGGACACAATTCTTAACTTAGGTATGAATGATGAAGTTGTTAAGGTTGTTGAAGAAAAGTCTGGTAACAAGAGATTTGCATACGACTCCTATCGTCGTTTCGTGCAAATGTTCTCAGACGTTGTTATGGGATTATCCAAATCTCGTTTTGAAGAAATCATTGATGAAGTTAAAGAAAAGAAGGGCGTTACTCAGGATATCCAATTAGATGCTGAGGATATGTTCGAATTAACAAATCGTTTCAAAGCTTTCTATAAGAAAGAATTGAAGGAAGATTTCCCACAGGATCCAACAGTACAATTAGAACGTGCAATCGAAGCTGTGTTCCGTTCATGGAATAATGATCGTGCTATCTTCTATCGTAAGATGAATGATATTCCAAGTTCTTGGGGAACAGCAGTAAACGTTCAAACCATGGTATTCGGTAACATGGGTGATGATTGTGGAACAGGTGTTGCCTTTACTCGTAACCCTGCAACAGGTGAAAGAAAATTATTTGGTGAATACTTAATTAACGCGCAAGGTGAAGACGTTGTTGCTGGTATTCGTACACCTTCTCCAATTGCAGAACTTAAGAAGGTAATGCCAAAGGCATATAAGGACTTCACAGATATCTGTGCACGTTTGGAAAAGCACTATCATGACATGCAAGATATGGAATTTACAATTGAACATGGAAAACTCTTCATGTTACAAACACGTAATGCCAAGCGTACAGCTGCAGCTGCTTTAAAGGTTGCTGTAGATATGGAGAAGGAAGGTCTTGTAACGAAGGATCAAGCTTTACTGATGGTTGATCCTAAGCAGTTAGATGACTTACTACATCCTCAGTTTGACGCTGAAGACTTAAAGAAAAAGAAGAATGATGTAATTGCTAAGGGCTTAGCAGCCTCACCAGGTGCTGCTTGTGGTGAAATCGTATTCACTGCTGAAGAAGCTAAGACAAAGGCAACGATGGGACGCAAGGTTATCTTAGTTCGTCTAGAAACATCTCCAGAAGATATCGAAGGTATGCATGTATCTGAAGGTATCTTAACAGTACGTGGTGGTATGACATCTCACGCAGCTGTAGTAGCTCGTGGTATGGGTGCTTGCTGTGTATCTGGTTGTGGAGACATTAAGGTTAACGAAGCCAAGTTACAATTCACAGTAAAGGGTGAAGTATTCAAGGATGGAGATATCATCTCCTTAGATGGTTCTACAGGTTTAGTTTACCGTGGTGAAATCAAGACAGTTCCAGCAACAATTTCTGGTAACTTCAAGAAGTTTATGCAATGGGCTGATGAACGTAGAACAATGAAGATTCGTACAAACGCTGATACACCAGAAGATGCAGCAAGAGCTGTAAGTTTCGGTGCTGAAGGTGTTGGACTTGTTCGTACGGAACATATGTTCTTCAATTCTCCTGAACGTATCAAGGCTATTCGTGAATTAGTAGTTGCTCAAAACGTTGAACAACGTCAGATTGCATTAAAGCAATTAGAACCAATGCAGCAAGGTGACTTCGAAGGAATCTTCGAAGCAATGGGTGGCAGAAGTGTTACAATTCGTTTACTAGACCCACCTCTACATGAATTCTTACCAAAGGCTGAAGCAGAATCATTAGAAGTTGCTAAGGCATTAGGAATCTCTGTAGAAGACTTGATGGCTGCAGCAGCTAACTTACACGAGTTTAACCCAATGATGGGTCACCGTGGATGTCGTCTAGACGTTACATATCCAGAAATCGGTGTCATGCAGACACGCGCAATTATCAAGGCTGCTATCAACATCAACAAGAAGCACCGTGGTTGGAAGTTAGTTCCAGAAATCATGGTTCCATTAGTTGGTGAGAAGAAGGAACTTGATTATGTTGCACAGATTATTCGTACAACTGCTGACGAAGTAATCAAGGAAGCTGGAGTGAAGCAGGATTATAAGATCGGAACAATGATTGAGATTCCACGCGCTGCGTTAAATGCTGATGAATTAGCACAAACAGCTGAATTCTTCAGTTTTGGTACAAATGACTTAACACAGATGACATTCGGATTCTCACGTGATGATGCTGGTAAGTTCTTGGATGATTACTACAGCAAGCATATCTACGATAACGATCCATTCGCACACGTAGATGTAAATGGTGTTGGTAAGCTTATCTCAATGGCTTGTGAAAAGGGCCGTTCAACACGTAAGGATATTCACTTGGGTGTCTGTGGTGAACATGGTGGTGACCCAGTAAGTATCGAGTTCTTCCAACGTGTTGGATTAACATATGTTTCTTGCTCACCATACCGCGTTCCTATCGCTCGTTTAGCAGCTGCGCAAGCTGCAATTCGTGCTGGTGTTAAATCAGCTAGTGTAGCTAAGAAGCCTGCTAAGAAAGCTGTATCAAAGAAGGCTACAAAGAAGGTTGCTGCTAAAAAACCAGTAGCAAAGAAACCAGTTGCTAAGAAGACAACTGCAAAGGTTGCTT
>CALEMV010000042.1 GCA_937910655.1 uncultured Solobacterium sp. | reverse complement strand
GTACTGCAGGTAAAAAACAATTATTGATTTCGACACATTCCGTATATAACCGAATTCTGTTTACGAATCGTAGTTATCCTACTCCTAATGAGCCTTCCAACTTTGTAATGGTATTACGTAAATATCTAGAAGGTTCTATCGTCGAAAAAATTCAACAGGCAGATTTAGACCGTTGGATGGTTTTTGATATTCGTCATCATAATGAAATTGGTGATCTAGAGTATCTTAAACTATACGTAGAGTTAATGGGCAAATACGCCAATGTAATTTTAGTAAACGCACAAAATCGAATCATTGATGCGATGAAGCGTATTCCACCATTTGAAAATAGTAGACGTACCATTCAAGCAGGTGCTGAATTTATCCAAACACCTTCTCAAGATAAGAAGAATCCTTTCACCGAACAGATTGTAGATACAACTATATCTCTTACAAAACAGTTCTCTGGTTTTTCACCATTTCTTGTGAAAGAAGTTGAATATCGTATGTCAAAAGGACAAACCTTCCATAGCATCATGGAGGAGATCTCTAACAGTAAATCAATCTTTATCGCTAATAGTGATAATGAACCAGTTTTCCACTGTATTGATTTAACAAGTATTGGACCATGTAAGGAATATCCTCTTTTTGAAGGAATTGATATCCTCTACTTCCATCGTGAAGAAAAAGAAAGAATTAAACAGATTTCTGGTGATATTCAACACTTTATCAATCGACAATTAAAACACCAAAGCACAAAGCTACCTCGTTTAATCGAAGAATACGAGGCTGCTAAGGATTGTGATAAATGGCGTGAGTATGGAGATTTACTTTACGCATATCAAATCACTGATACAAAAGGACTCAAGGAGATTACTCTAAATAGTTTTGTAGATGACGCTCTTGTCCATATTCCACTAGATCCTAAATTAGATGGTAAAGGAAATGCTCGTAAAGCATTCCAAAAATACAATAAGTTAAAGAAAGGTCAAGTGTACTTGCAGGAACAAATTCAACTCTGCCAAATGGAAATCGATTATTTTAGCGGACTATCAGAACAGCTTAAATATGCTGATTTTGAAACTGCAATGGAAATTCGCGAAGAACTCGTCAAACAAGGATATCTTTTCGAGAAGGAAAAAGTCAAAAAGAAGAAAAAGAAAAAAGATGTATCACCTTCATATACTACGATTACGACAGAACAAGGTATCTCTATTTCCTTCGGTAAAAATAACTTACAAAATGATGCGCTTACTTGGCATACGAAAAAGAGTAATATTTGGTTCCATACGAAGGATTATCATGGTTCACATGTTGTTGTACATGATGAAAATCCAGATGAGTATACGATGCGTCTAGCCGCAAATATCGCAGCTTACTTCTCAGCAGGCCGTATGTCCTCTAGTGTTCCAGTTGCGTATTGCCCTATTAAAAACCTCAAAAAAATTCCAGGTGCGAAACCCGGAATGGTTGAACTAGGTAAATATAAGATGATTTATATTGATCCTGATGAGGAACAAATCAGTCAATATATTTCTCTTTAGTCTTCAGTTGAATGTTTTACCATCGCAAGCAACTTACGTACTTCAAAACTACGTAATTTACGATATTGGCCTTGTCTTAGATTTCCTAAATCTAAGAAACCATAGCCAATACGATTCAGTCTTGTAACTTCACAATGGAAATATTCCATCATACGCCGTACTTCACGATTGCGTCCTTCTTGGATTGTAATGTGGAGTACGGTTTTATTTTTCTTCGTAGAACGTTCTAATAATACTACTTCGGCTGGTAATGTCTTACCATCCGATAACATAATCCCCTTTGCTAAGCGATTTAACATATCATCCGTAAGTACACCTGTTACCGCAACTTCATAAGTCTTTGGTAAATGTGAAGATGGATGCATCATCGCATTGGCAAAATCACCATCATTCGTTAGTAATAAAATACCAGAAGTATCATAATCCAAACGACCAACTGGATAGATACGCTCTTTTACATCACTAAGATACGAAAGAACGGTTTCTCTACCCTTTTCATCACTGACACTAGAGATAACCCTACGAGGTTTATTTAAAAGGTAATACACCTTTTCTTCTTTCTTTAATACAACACCATTAACACTAATATCATCATCAGGAGATACTTGTGTTCCAAGCTCTGTTACAACAACGCCATTTACCTTGACCTTGCCACTAACAATGAGTTCTTCTGCTTTACGACGGCTGGCAATACCCGCCTTCGCTATTGTCTTCTGTAATCGTTCCATATTCTCTCCTTTATTAGTGCTTATTCTGTGTATTACCCCAGAAAGCACTCCCTGCCTTTGAATAATCATTCATAATCATCACAGGCACCATTTCAAATTTTTTATCCTGTAATGATAAAATCTTACAAGCTGTTAATCGTTTATTTCCATCCAAGCACTCATAATAGTCATCATGTACGTTAACCTGTACGGCTATCGCAACACCACGCTTTGCGATAGACTCTATCAAAGATTCAGATTCAACATGCATAAAATGAATCTTAGAAATATGAACTTTCTTATTAATCATAACGTCCTCTAATCGCTCTTAATTCTATCATACTGCTAAATGAAAATATACCATCGTACCAATACGAAAAAGCCCTAACAGCGTTAGGACTTAGTCAACATAGATCAATGAGGATAATGGAATAAAAGAATTCTCTCTTAAAAATTCACTAGCTGTTGTGATATGGTTCTTCTTCCCATATACTGCATTGAAGAATTGAATTTTACCATCCTTTAATACTTCATACGCCACATAATGTGCATTAGTACGATGTATATACAATAGGATTCCAGACTTACTTGCGCACATCTTCTTAATAATCTTAGCGTTGGTTCCAACACTAATATGTGCGCTAAGACCTTGTTTTTTTAGCCAGAAGTATAGAGATATTTTCTCTTGGCCTAATAAATTGCCAATAAATGCAAAGCGTTTAAGTCCAGCAAGAACATCCTTCATCAACATTGTTTTTCCATTGAGTTTTAATAGATTATATGCAGCAATCCATCCACAACCTTTATCTCTAGTATTGAACCATCCGAATGGAATACTCTCCATCCTACCTTGGTTGATGATATAACCACGTTCATCGAACACGCTATTTTCCAACTGTAGACGATATTCTTCCACATCATAGATAAACTGGTGATTATCGCATCTTACCGCATTCGCTTGATACGCATGAACCAATTGGTCATCCACTGTGTGAAATACAATACGATTGCAATGATAATGGCGAATATATGCTTCCAATAAAACCGCAATCAAATCAATAGCATCCTGTAAAGAAATCTTTTCTGTTAATACAAAGAAAGATTCCACGACGCCATCATGATAAAAATGTTCCTCAATGCCTATAACCATTTCATCATGACGTAATAAATGACGTACTGAAGGCATGCCTTCAAGAGCGACTAATCTCTTTTGATATTTTAAGAAATATGTATCGCTTTCTGTATTCGTAATACAAACTTGTAACGAAATCATTTCTAATATTCTTTCCAATTCCCTCTAAGTTTAAGATGATCGATTGCCTTCTTTAATAATGCACGGTCAGAAGGATATGTAATAATCGCATGTGCTTCAATACATGTTAACCAACGTACATCTGATACTTCTGATAGCTGTGGCACTTCATGACCACCGATAGGTTGTGCTAAAAAGAAAATAACATCTTTCAGAGTATCCTCTTTTGGGGAATATGTGTTTACGACTCTAAAACCATCGTCGAAAGAAACCTCTACTCCCGTTTCTTCTAAGATTTCACGATACGCTGTTTGTTGTTCTGTTTCACCATCTTCAACATGCCCCTTTGGAAATGTCCAGTGTCCTAATGTCTGATGGATCAATAAGAACTGAATAACACTTTCTTGTTTACGGTATACAATCGCACCGCATGATTTTTCCTTTTTCATACACTACCTCCGCAAAAGATAGTATATATGTTTTTTTAAACTTTGTGAAACAATTCTCTTAAAACGCTTACATTTTTTATACTTTTAGCAATGATTGTATGCATGTTTCTACTGAATGCATGTCTTCTGTTGGTTCAAAACGTTTTACAACATTACCATTTCGATCAACCACAAACTTGGTGAAGTTCCACTTAATATCAGGATTTTTCTTATAGTTAGGATCTTTTAGTTTACACATTGCACGCATGCCAAGTGCCTTTACACTATTACCAAATCCAGCAAACCCCTGTTCTTTCTTTAAGAATGTAAATAATGGTAATGCATGTTCACCATTAACATCACTCTTTTTAAACTGATCAAACTTTGTATTGTACTTTAATGTACAGAACTCATGTACCTCTTCATCAGTACCTGGTGTTTGGTTTGCGAATTGATTGCATGGTACATCTATAATCTCTAGTCCCTGTTCATGATATTTCTCATACATATCTTCAAGGTCTTTGTACTGTGGTGTAAATCCACAGCCAGTAGCTGTATTGACTACAATCACTACCTTACCTTCATAATTACGCATTGATACTTCGTTACCACTTCTGTCTGTTAAAGAATAATCGTAAAATGTCATATATTTAATCTCCTATATTTATTACAATTATATTTTTTACAATATTTATATTTTGTCAATTGGAGATACTTTCATATCTCCAATTTGATTACTTCTGTTGTAATTTGGCGAATGTTTCTTCCGCATCGTCCAGGATCTTAGCGAACTTCTCTAGAGCGATATCGATTGGTTCTGGTGTTGTTAAGTCTACTCCTGCGTGCTTAAGTTCATCGATTGGATACGCAGAACTACCCATAGATAAGAATTCAAGATACTTTTGAACTCTCTCTTGTCCACCATGTAAGATACCTTCAGACAAGGCAACTGCTGTACTATAACCTGTCGCATAAACATATACATAGAATGGTCTATAGAAATGAGGAATTCTTGCCCATTCATACTGTACTTCATCATCAATCACTAAATCTTCACCAAAGTATTTCTTTACAAGATTTAGATATAACTGATTTAAGAATTCTGGTGTCAAGGATTCACCACGTTCTGAAGCAGCGTGCGCTTCCTTTTCAAATTCTGCAAACATTGTCTGACGATAGATAGTACCCTTGAAACCTTCCATGTATTGGTTTAATAGCGCCATACGTTGTGCAGGATCTGTTTCCTTTTGTAATAACTGTTCGATTAGTAAGTTCTCATTTACTGTGGATGCGACTTCTGCTACGAACATTGTGTAGTTAGCATAGTGTACTGGTTGTGTATGATTTGTACGATAACTATGCATAGAGTGTCCCATCTCATGGGCTAATGTAGATACACTATCTAATGTACCTGTATAGTTGCATAAGATATATGGGTTAGATGTATATGTACCTGAAGAGTACGCACCACCACGTTTACCCTTATTTGGATAAACATCTACCCAACGGTTTTCCAAACCATCCTTTACAATATTTGTATATTCGCTACCGAGTGGTTTAACGGCCTCTAGTACCATTTCCTTAGCCTCTTCATAGGAATAGTTCTTTGCACTGCCCTTTAAAAGAGGTGCGTATACATCATAATAATGCAGTTCATCTAGACCTAACATCTTCTTACGTAGTTTTACGTAACGATACATCGTTGGTAAGTGCTTATGTACTGTCTCAACCAAGTTATCATATACGCTAACTGGAATATTATCAGAGAACATCGCAGCTTGACGGGATGATTCGTAGTGTCTTACCTTAGCATCAATTGAAGCAGCCTTTACAGTTGTGCTATAAGTAGATGCGAATGTATTAATATGTTGTTTATAACCCTTGTATAAAGATTGGAAAGAATTCTTACGAAGCTCACGGTCATCGCTACCTTGCAAAAGAATATAACTAGAGCCATTTACTGCATGATCATTACCTTCTGCATCCTTGATTGTATCAAATACCATATCCGCATCCATTAGCGCTTCACTCGTTCTTCCTGGTGCAGAGAACACCTCGCCAAAGGCAGATAATAGTTTTTCTTCTGCAGCACTTAACGTATGTGCCTTATTACGCACAAGATTTTCTAATAAGAATGCAAAATCCTTTAAGGATGGATCCGCAATAAATCCCTTTAAGACTTCTTCATCATTTCCAAGAATCTCCGGTTGTGCAAATGAAGTAGCACTTACCACTTCAACATATTTTCCATACGCCTTGGAATACATACCCTGAGCATCGGTCGCTCTTGTATCTTCACTATGACGCAACATTGCATATGTAAATACATTGTTTATCGCCTTATCTAATTCATCTGATACCTTAAAATACGCAAGTAAACTTTCAGTATTGTTTAACTTACCTTGAAAAGATGCAGCTTCTGAAATCAAAGCATCAAGCTTTGTGAGTGCTTCATTCCAAGCCTCATCATTTTCAAATAATGTTGAAAGGTCCCATTTGTATTGTTGTTCAATTTGATTACGTTCTTTTAATTCTGTCATAATATCACCTCAGTTTCTGTATTATATCATTAATGTTGGATACATTTTGCATATTTGATTGATTAATTCTCTTGGCATCGACCTTGCGCCACGAATATTGGTAAGACCATATTTAGATACATACTTCTTTGTTAACTGATGATCATCAAAGAAATGAATCATTTGAAGACAGATATATGTTTCTTCATCACATCGTTTTCCTGATTTATCGTAGAATATAATATCCTTTTCAATGACTCTACAAAGATACCTAAGCTCTCCATATGGCATACCATAGTAGATAAATACATAATCATTAATCTGATAATTTAACTTCTGTTTCCAATACATCAATTTACTTTGTGCAAAGGCGTTATCAATATCATAAACCGAAGGATTTGCTGGTATCACCCAATGATGATTGAGCGATAATTTCTTAGTCACCAAACTTCTACTCTTTAACAAAAGTTCTTTCAATGTTTCGTCTTCAATCGTGCCATCCAATATTGCAGTTACCCAGTGCTTCTTATTCATATGATATGCAGGATAGAAACCTGGTAACTGTAGATAATCACTTACTTTAGATGGTTCAACCTTGATATTCATTGCATCGATATAACTTTCATCGCAACCTTTATCTAGCTTATGCTTATCAATTGAAAACATCAGCACATACATCTTGTCACTATCACTAGGTTTGTATGCCGTAAATTCATTATCTGTTGTTCGATTCCCATTATGTGATTTTGTAAATGGATGATTTGCGATATCATGCAATTCAGTTATCATCCATTCATGCATGGTATTCGCTTGAATGCTAGAATACATTACTTTATCAAAACAATTTTTTGCGATATCTTCCAAACAAGAAAGATATGCAGTTTTAACTTTTGTCGCAAAATTGCCCTTCTTTCCAACGGTATGAACAGCTATATATTCTTCATCTGTAAATTCATCCAAAACACTTCCAGAAACAATGCCATTATCTACTGTAATTACTGCATACATACCAGTATCTTCTAATTTTGTCTGATACTGAAAAATACCACTCTGTTCTATAAAACCATATTCAATCAGTCGTTGTATATTTGG
>CALEMV010000041.1 GCA_937910655.1 uncultured Solobacterium sp. | reverse complement strand
ATACAAACAGATTTATGAAGAGAGTATCAATTTTATAAATCGACTAAAGTAAAAAAAGCACTATTGTGCATTTTTTAGTACGTTTAGAATCTTTTCTGTTTCATAGATTGCGTCATCAACCTGCTGGCTAGCATTGTTGATTTTGGATTGAACATAGATATCTGAGACGAAGTTATCGAGAAGGTAGTCTGTAACTTTTGCAAAAGTATCAATCTCAATATCAACTGTAATATAATCTCCTACATCTTGTAATTCACGGGTTAGATTCTCTAAAGCAACCTTCGCATATCTGATTTCGTCTTGTGCATTTTCAATATGTTTGTGCTTGATGATAGAGGTGATAAGACCACCTGCGAAGATATCAAATAAACCCCAGTTTCTTGCTTTCTTGAGGAATGTTTTTGCTTGATACAAGTGTTGTAGTGCATCTTCGGCTGCGAAGATGGCTTCTGTAATATCGTTTTCTAATGTATTCATAATTTTAGTTTACTCCTGTTTATCAGAAAGTGAATCTTTTCTATAGTAGATTCTTACGAATCCAGTTTGCACAGCCTTCTTGGAAGTAGTGTTCTGCATGGTCAGTCGCAATTTCTTTTAGACATGGCATTGCATTGCCCATTGCAACCTTTACACCTGCAACCTCTAGCATGGCCAAATCATTTTCACCATCACCAATTGCACAGACTTGTTCGGGTAAGATATTCTCACGTTCCATAATCATACGAAGACCATTGCCTTTATTAATTCCGTGTGGCTGAACCTCTAACCAGTTTGAATTGACAAAGAAGACGGAGTACTTATCCGTAGGAATTTCTTTGGCAAGTTTCTTGAGTGTACCTGCAGTACCTGAGAAACAAATCTTGATAATATATTTGTTTTCGAGATTTTCGAGATTAAAATCGATTTCTGCCTGTTGAATGTGACGATGTTGAAGCAAGTCACGCACTTGCATGCATAGACGGAATATAGTTAATGCAATATAGTTCTTTTTTGAACCAGTTGTTAGAAAATCTTTATCCGTCGATGCCATTAAGATGACAGGGTACTTTTCCGCAAGTGGAAGTAGACCATGAATCTCTTCTTTTGTTAATACTGGAAGAGTTATATGTTCATTCTCTTTTACAAAGTAGATGTCTTGGCCATTGTTGGAAACGATATAGTCATAGATATCTTTTGGAAATCCATTCAGAATTCGTTCGTAATGACGGCCAGTACAGATTGCGATACGTGTTCCTTGTGCTCGTAATGTACGCAGTGTTTCTGCAGCGTATTTTGTTAAGTAACCAGGGCGAGCAAATAATGTTCCATCTAAATCTGTCGCAAAGAGTTTAATATCTTTTTTTGTCATAGATGTATTTTAGTTTGTTCAAAGAAGATTAGCAAGTAATACTGAATATATGTAAAATTCAAATAATTTGATGATATGCTTATTCAGATTTGCTATGGTATAATGAAAATTGTTATTAGTATGTGAGGAAATGAAAATGAATCAGCCATTATTCTACGGAAACTTATTAGTTACATTAGCATTCGGCGCATTTGCGGGTTTGATGTTTTATCGCTTAGCCAATACAAAGGGAAAGATTAAGTATGCAGGAAGACAATGGGATGCGACTAAGATTACGCTCATTGTGATTGTAGGTTTAACTCTTGTTTCTTTAATTGGTAATACCATTACTGTTTTTGATATCTTACGTGTTATCGTGATTATCGTTGCGATTGTTGCGTATTGGTTAGCGAAAGATGGTATTGGAGAAGAGGGTTATGTAACCAATGGTAAATTCCATGCATGGAAGGAACTCAGTGGTTATGATTATAAGGATGATAAGAAGTTCTTTAATTTATATTTAACATCATCTTCTAAGAAAGAAAGCACAAATGTAGAACTTGTAGAGTATGAGTTTGACCAAAAAGCAGATGTACTAGCTTTTATGAAGGAAAAAGTTGGCAATAAATATAAGCGTATGAAGAAGTGATTGTAATCAAGCAATCACTTTTTTTGACAAACAAGAAAAGTAGATTATAATATATATAGTCAAAATGACTATAAGGAGATGCCATGGAAGAAAAAAATGAACGTGGTGAAACACTAAAGGAATTCCTTGCTCGCTATGATGAGACAAAGTATCGAAGGCCGAGTAATACTGTTGATATGATTTTATTAACAGTATTCAAGGGGAAGTTAAAGGTGTTATTAGTCAAACGTAAGGATCATCCATTTATTCATGATTGGGCTATGCCTGGTGGTTTTGTGAATTTTGATGAAGATTTGGATACCGCAATGAAACGAGAATTAGAAGAGGAAACCAATCTTTTTGATTCTACGTACTTTAGACAATTATATACATTTGGAAATGCGGACCGTGATCCACGTACACGTGTGATTACGACAGTTTATTTGTCAATGACACCGGCTGAAAATATTAAGATGACATCTGCTGGTGATGATGCGATGGATACAGGGTGGTTTACCATTCAAAAGATTACAACGACATCGGATGGGTATGAGCGTAAGAGTGTATTAATGTTAGATGAAGAAGAAAAAGGCATTCATCTACGTTATGAGATTTACGATACTGCCTGTGATAACTATGTACAGACAAGATCCAAGTTATTAGAAAGTTCAAATGCGAAACTAGCAGCCGATCACATCAAAGCGATTAATATGGCAATTGATGTTGTACGTAATCGTGCAGCTTCTACAGGTATTATGTTTAACCTGTTACCGAAGGAATGTACACTACGTGAGATTCAAGAAGTCTATGAAGCCATTGTCAACCACCCAGTTGATACAGGGAACTTTCGACGGGATATTAAAAAGATGTTGGTAGCTACGGGGAGTACAACAATTGTAAACGGCAGAAAAGTCGCAACCTATAGTTTTAATCCATTACTACCATTTGTAAAGGAGACATTATAATGAAAACACTTATCGCAATCGATATTCAAAATGATTTTGTATCAGGGTCTCTTGGCACAACAGAAGCAGAAGCAGCTCTTGCAAAGATGGTTGATGAGATCAATTCACCAAAATATGATATGGTATTCGCAACACAGGATACACATGATACAAATTATCTCAACACTTTAGAGGGTAAATACTTACCAGTTGTACACTGTATCAAAGATACAGAGGGTTGGAGATTTCCAAAGAGTATTGAAGAAGCACTTCATAAACGTAGTGCTAAAATATTTGAGAAGGATACCTTTGGATCACTCAATCTAGCAGTTGAACTACAGAAACTAGCTCCAGAAGAAATTGTATTAATTGGTATCTGTACAGATATTTGTGTTGTGACAAATGCATTACTATTACGTACATACTTACCAAACACAAAGATAACTGTTTTATCGCAAGCATGTGCTGCGACAACGATAGATAAACAAAAGGAAGCGCTCGATGTAATGGCTTCTTGTCAGATTGAAATAGAAAAATGAGGAAATGATATGAACAACATTCAAGTAGAACCATATATCCCAGATGAAAATTATGACAATCCAGCGATGGTCACAGACTTCTATGAATTCTCCATGGCAAATTCACTATTCATGCATGGATATAAAGATACCATCATGGTATTTAACATGTTCTTTAGAGATAACCCAGATGATGGTGGATACGCAATTAGCTGTGGTCAACAGAAGTTATTACGTTTCTTAAAGAACTATCACTTTACAGAATTTGATATTCAGTGGTTATTAACCAAGGGTATGAGTCCAGAATTCTGTGAATATCTACGTCACTATCAGTGGAAGGGTGATGTGTACATGTTGCGTGAGGGTACTGTATGTTATCCTCAGGTACCAATGGTACGTATTGAATGTGACATGGTAGGTGCAGTCTTAATTGAAACCTATCTATTACAGACAATGAACTTCCATTCCTTGATTGCCACAAAGGCAACTCGTATAACTGGACTAAGTAATAAGACACCAAGAAATGTCATGGAATTTGGAACACGTCGTGCACAGGGTATGTCTGCAGGTAATGATGGTGCCTATGCGGCCATCTTAGGTGGCTGTATCGGTACTGCTAACTGCCTTGCGGAGATGAAGTATGGACCTGATGTGAAGGCTGTTGGAACAGTTGCACATAGTTATATCGAATTCTTCCCAACCGAGATGGATGCCTTCCGTGCATATGCGGAAACTTATCCTGAAAATGTCTCATTGTTACTAGATACTTATAGTATCTTTGATTCAGGACTTCCTCATCTAATTCAATTAGATGATGAGTTGATTGCGAAGTATCCAAATGATCCAAATAAGCGTGTTAAGAGTGTGCGTATTGACTCAGGTGACTTAGCTCGTGGTTATAAGCGTCTACGTCGTGCTTTGGATGAAGCAGGTAAGTCATATATTAAGCTTGTCGCCTCTAACTCATTAGATGAAAAGAAGATGGCAAACATGGAACTCTATGAACATGCAAAGTTTGATTTCTATGGCGTCGGCGAAAAACTCATTACAGCTGCGACAGACCCTGTCTTTGGTGGTGTATATAAGTTAGTCGCCGTTAAAGAAAAAGATGGTAGCTATACACCAAAGATGAAGTGCTCTGATTCATCTAGTAAGGCAATTATTCCAGGCAAACTAATGGCTTGGCGTGTATTTGATGAAGAAGGAAAGGGACAGTGTGATATTATCTCCCTTGATACAGAAGTGATTGAAAATGGTAAGCCTGTAGAGGTTGTTAACCTTGATCCAGATGCCTTTGAAAGACGTAAGACAATCATTCCAAATCACGTTGAAAGAATTTTAATTCCACATATGTTAAATGGTGAAATTGTTTTAGACCTACCAGATATTCGTGCGAAAAAAGAATATGTAAAGGAACAACTTCAATACCGTGTTTGGGAATCTGAGTTACGTACAGAGATGCCACATAAGCACTACGTAGACTTAACACCTGCTGTAGCTAAACTCAGAGAGGAGTTATATGAGAAACTCCATGGAGGCATCATTTGAGTTACCTGTTATTTGGGGGAGCCTTTAATCCACCGACGAAAGCTCATATCGAACTAGCAGAATATGCTTGTGAAAAAACAGGTGCTACAAAGGTTATCTTTATGCCTAGTAAGATGAGCTATATCGAACATGATCAAGCAAAGAACTTTGCCTTTCATGATACAGAGCGATTAGCAATGCTAGAAAGTATTTGTAAAGTACATCCAAAGCTTATGGTCAGTGACTATGAGTTAAAGGAAGAAAGTCAACCACGTACATATCAAACGCTCTGTTATCTAAAAGAGAAAGGATATGCTTGCAAGTTATTGTTTGGCTCTGATAAGTTGCTAGAATTAAAAACTGGTTGGAAACATGTAGAAGAGATTGCGAAGGAATTTGGCATTGTGTGTATGGCAAGATATGACGATGATTGCGAAAAGATGATTGCAAATGATCCATATCTATCAAGTCTTTCTCAGTACATTGAGGTCGTACATACACCAAAGGAATACCACCATATTTCCTCTACTGAAGTACGTAAGCAATTTCTCATCGCAAAAGATGCGATACAAATCCTACAGGATACATTGCCAAAAGAATTACATGGTTTAAGTAGTTACCTTTTTAGCGAGGATAATCATGAAAAATAGAATGATAAAAGTCGGTACAGTCGTGCCAAAGATGAAAGTAGCAAATGTCACATATAACGTTGCACAAATCATCCAAACAATAAATGAAAATGCGGATGCAGGATTCTTAGTGTATCCAGAATTATGTTTGACAGGATATACTTGTGGCGATTTGTTTGGACAGTTTACATTGCTAGATGCAGTGGAAGATGGACTGTTTAAGATTGCTAATGCGTCAAATAAACTAGAGGGTCTAACGGTAGTGGTTGGTGCACCATTACGTTTTGAAAACCATTTATATAATTGTGCAGTATATATTTCAGAAGGTGTCATTGTAGGTATTGTGCCTAAGATCAATCTTCCAACGTACAGTGAGTTTTATGAAAGTAGATGGTTTACAAGTGGTAAGAATATCGTTAGCCAAATGATTCAGTTAGGTGATGAGTTTATCCCATTTGGCAGAAACGTACTAGCATGTGATAACCGTAGTGGAGCTATCGTAGGTCTAGATATCTGTGAGGATTTGTGGGTGCCTGATAAACCAAGTACGCATGCATGTCTTGCGGGTGCTAATATCATCGCGAATCTATCTGCTTCTGATGAAATCATAGGTAAGCAAGACTATCGTCGTACGATGGTATTACAACAGAGTGCTAGTTGTTATTGCGCTTATTTATATGTATCTAGTGCAACAGATGAAAGTAGTACAGACCTTGTCTTCTCTGGTCATAGCATGATTGCCTGCAATGGACGTTTGTTAAAAGATTCCATCTTTCCAGAAGACACAAAGGTTGAAACTGTTGTAATCGATTTAGAGTCCATTGAAAAGAATCGTCGTCACCAGACAACATTTGATTTAGAAGAAAATCATGACGATTATGTATATGTTGATGTTTCTATTAAACCAATCGCAAATCAAGATGAAATTACAGTAGATGAACTAGTAGATGTATTACGCAAGGAAGACTATGTGGTCAACCGTAATCCATTTGTGCCAGTTGATGATGAAGAGCGTGGTCGACGTTGTATGAAAATCTTAGAGATTCAAGCAAATGGTTTAGCAACACGGGTTCGTTCCACAGGAATTAAGAATCTTGTGATTGGTATCTCAGGTGGTTTGGATAGTACACTTGCATTACTTGTATGTCATCAAGCAAGAAAGCTAGTACCTGATATTCATATCATCGGCTATACATTACCAAGCCATGGTAATACAACTTCATACACATATAACAATGCCTTAGATTTAATGCGTGCATTAGATGTAGAGATGCATGAAGTCGCAATCGAAGAGGGTGTACAAGCACATCTGAAACAGATTGGTCATCCTGGTAGTTATCAAGGCGAAGGTGATACAACTTATGAGAATGCACAAGCTCGTATGCGTACCTACATCCTGATGGATGCCGCAAATATGGCAAATGGACTCGTAGTTGGAACAGGAGATCTTTCTGAATTAGCACTCGGATGGTGTACATACAATGGTGATCACATGTCCATGTATGCGGTAAACGCATCTGTTCCAAAGACACTTGTACAATATATCTGTAAAGCATATGCATATATCTGTAATCAAGAAGACCTCAAAGAAGTACTCTTAAAGATCTGTGATACACCAATCTCACCAGAACTAACACCGCATGATGAAAATGGCAAGATTGCCCAGAAGACTGAAGAGAAGATTGGTAAATATGATCTTAATGACTTCTTCCTATACTATGTATTACGCTATGGCTATTCACCAGAAAAGATTATGGTTTTAGCATTAACAGCGTACCCAGAGTTAGAGAAAGAAAAAGTACGTGAAGCAATGTTACGATTCTTCAAGCGTTTCTTCAGCCAGCAATTCAAGCGTAGTTGCTTACCAGATGGTCCAAAGGTTGGTTCGGTTACACTCTCTCCAAGAGGAGATTGGCGTATGCCATCGGATGCTAGTGCTGAGCTTTGGTTAGAACAAGTTAAGAAGGCTTAAGTTACTTCCAAATGGGAGTAACTTTTTTTCATACGAGAATATACAAGAAAGACGAAAGCATATTTCCACATTTCTGTAGAAAGATTTCCTATAATGAAATTACCAAGAAGAAGATTACAAGAAGGGAGGAATTCAATCTTCTTACACTCTGTTTATAAAATCATTGGAGGAATAATAAAATGAAAAAATGTATTTCAAGGCTATTTAGCGCATCAATAGCTATTTTAGTAGCCTCATCCAGCATCATTTCAGCGTATGCATGTACCGGTGTCATTATCGGTGGCGATTTAACAGAAGATGGTAGTACAATTTTTGGACGTACAGAAGACTTAGAAGTCAATCATAATAAGGTGTATAAAGTCCACCAAGCAGGAGAACATAAAGCTGGTGAAACCATCAAAGACGTTTCTGTAGATCCAGATAAGGGGTATTCCTTTACATTTGCACATGATTCTTATCGCTATACGTCCGTCAGCGATACAACACCAGAATATGGTAATTTTGACGAAACAGGATTTAATGAAAAGGGCTTAATTGCGGATATGACAGTTTCCGCAAGTGCTAATGATGATGTATTAGGTGTAGATCCTTACCTGGATGGCACAGATACAACAAAGCCAATCGGTATTACGGAAGCAATTATTACAACTGCAGTATTAGGTAGTTGTGATAATGCAAGACAGGCAGTTGAGTTTATCGCACAAGAAGTCGCAACAAAGGGTGCTGGAGAAGGTAATGGTCTAGTCGTAGCAGATCATAATGAACTTTGGTACATGGAAATCTATACTGGTCACCAATTTGTGGCAATGCGTTATCCACGTGATAAGTATTCCGTATTCCCTAATTCATTCTGGCTGAATGAGTGCAGATTAACCGTAGGAGAAGAAAAGGAAAACTATAATATTTCAGAAGATGGAAATTATATCTATTCCAAGGATATCTTCAAAGTCGCAACTGAAGCTAAGACTTTCAAGGGAGATGAGTTAACACGTACGATTGATTTATATTCTTCCTATGCACTACCAGAACTATCTGAAAGTACTGAATCACGTGTATGTTCTGGTATCAAACAATTTAATCCGGATGCGAAGTTTGAAGGTGATGTATATCCATTCTTACAGACAACTTCAAAGAAGATTACATTAGCAGATGCAATGGCATTTACACGTAACCGTTTGGAAACCATTAACGAAGTAGCAGATGACTTAGGTCGTGGAAATCTATATCCAATTGGTAACCGTAACACAATGGAAGCACATATCTATCATCTTCCTGCAAATGCAACCGAAGAATATCCAGGAACAATGTGGTTAGCATTAGGTTCTCCATTAACTTCACCATTTGTGGCATACTATCCAAATCAGAATTCTGGTATTGCACAGGCACAGAATGAAAACAATGAATTTAATGAAGATTCTGTATATTGGTTGGCAATGGATACATTATTCATGATTGAATATAATCGTGATGAATTCCAACCAATCGCTACTAAGAAGATTGAAGCACTCGAAAGTGAAGAGATCAAGAATGCTGTTACAACAATGTTAACAGCTGATGAAGCAACTACAAGAAACCATGAAGATGCGACAAAGGCATATGAGACAATGAAGGAAATCCATGCGGAAATCCTTGAGAAGTTTAAAAAGTATATCAAAGAAAACGACTATACAATCAAGTTCTTTGGTAAGCGTGCACGAGCAGTCTTTACAGGATCAGAAGTTCTAGTGCCTAAAGATAGTGAAGAAATCGGAATGAAGTTAAGTGTAGCTCCTAGCGAAGATATGATGTCTGGAGAACTCAATATTGTAGATCACTATGGAAATCCAGTTGAGGAAGTAAAACAAGACTTAACATATTCTATTCCTACAGCAGCATTCAATGGCAAGCCTACATTTACAGATGGCACAAATGAAATTACTGCTGAAGTAAAGGATGATAAGTATGTATTTACCACAAAGGCAACACATATTGCATATACAGTATCTGAAAGTACAGAAGCTGCTACTGAAACTGAGAAAAAGCCTAAGACAACACCGCAGTCAGTTGTATTACTTGTTGGAGCAGTCATTGTAGTAGCACTAGCTGCACAAGTTGTCAGAAAGAAATTACGTTAATCATGAAAAAGTCAGACGAATGGTCTGACTTTTTTATGGAGTGATTGATACGACTATTCATAGAAGAAATAGTTTTCATTCGTATTTGCGTATAGGGCGCTATAGTCCAAAATATAGTATTTCTTTTTTACTTTTTTAATGAGTTTTTCTTGGAGTAAACGATTCATAACACGAATAACTTGGCGATAGCTAATGGATAGTGTACGTGCGCATTCTTGTAAATCAAGAGTAAACATCGTATCTTGTGAGTTTTGTATGATAAGTGCACACATTTTTGTGTATGCTGTCTCTGTTCTATCAACGATTACATCGTCATCTCTTTTGGTTAAGCGGTAAGCCATCGTCTTACTGATATAACGTAAAAATGTATTATCATCCAAAAGACGATTCCGATATGTATCAAGTGAAATGCTAAAACATATGCATTCTGTAGAAGCGATAACGCTAGTCATTGGTTTCATTTTCCAAAGAGAGGAAACTTCACCGAGAACAGTAAATTCCTTACTGCCACCAAGATAGACTATTTTCCCACTATCACTCGTTACCAAAAACTTTACTTCACCATCTAATAAAAAATAGATAAAGTCGGATATGATATCAGATTCAATGATTGTTTCTCCCTTGTGGAAACGACATAATCTTATAATATCTTTGACAGGAAAACCGAAATATTGAGAGAACTTAGTTTTTTTAAAATATTCTGTAAATAAGTATCTGTTATCTATCCATTCCATGAACTTATTGTATATGACATATGTCACTTTCTGCAAAGACAATTTTTAATATTCGTTTAGAATGTTTGTATAAGGAGCTCCGAATAAGGAGATAGAAAGAATATGAAAAAAATATTTGTATCTGCAGTACTTTCTCTTTGCATGGCATTACTTGGTGGATGTGGCGCAACAGGGACAAAAGAAACTTCTTCTACAAGTGAAGATAAACCACTTGTTGTACAGTTTGTTCCAACAAATAACGATGGTTCAATGGAAGCGAAGACAAAACCATTTGCGGAGTATCTAGAGGAAAAACTTGGACGTAAAGTTGAAGTCACACTCGCTACTGACTATTCCACAATTGTTGAAGCAATGGCATCTGGTAAAGTTGATTTAGGTATTATGCCACCAGCTGCCTATGTACAGGCAAAGAATCAAGGTGCCGCAAAAGCT
>CALEMV010000040.1 GCA_937910655.1 uncultured Solobacterium sp. | reverse complement strand
AGGTACAGACTATGGATTATACAAAGTTATTAGCACAAAGAGCAGTAGATATGAAACCGTCAGGAATTCGTAAGTTCTTCGACTTGGTAGCGGAAATACCAGATTGCATTTCACTTAGTGTTGGTGAGCCTGATTTTAAGACACCATGGGATATTCGTGATGCGGCAATCCATACAATTGAACTAGGTAAGACACAATACACGACTAACGCAGGTTTAAAAGAGTTACGTCTTGCGATTCGTGAATATCTACTTCGTAAATATAATCTGGATTATGACATTGATCAGATGATTGCGACTGTAGGTGCAAGTGAAGGGATTGACCTCGTATTCCGTACAATCGTAGAAGAGGGTGACGAAGTCATCTTGCCAGACCCAGGATACGTTACATATCAACCAACAGCTACTTTTGCGGGTGCGAAAGTAAAGTATGTAAAGGCTAAGGTTGAAAATGGTTTTAGAATCCAAGCCGCAGACATCAAGGCTGCAATCACAAATAAGACAAAGGCAATTTTATTCTCTTATCCAAATAACCCAACAGGTGCGACACTATCTCGTAAAGAGATGGAAGAAATCGCAGAAGTATTGCGTGATACAAATATTCTTGTCATCTCCGATGAAATTTATTCAGAACTGATTTATGGAGATGGAGAGTTTACTTCCTTTGCGTCAATTCCAGGAATGAAGGAAAGAACAATCGTACTAAATGGCTTCTCTAAGACCTTCTCTATGACGGGTTGGCGTTTAGGCTATGTTCTTGGGCCAAAGGAAATTATTAAGGTAATGTTAAAGGTGCATCAGAATTGTGTTATGGCAGCTCCTACCGTGAGCCAATATGCCGCAATTACAGCACTACGTGATTGTGATAGGGATGTAGAGGAGATGCGTAAACAATATGATATGCGTCGTCAGTATTGTGTACGTAAGCTTAATGAAATGGGATTAGAAACATTTGAACCAAAGGGTGCGTTCTATGTCTTCCCGAATATTTCTAGTCTTGGTATGACGAGTGATGAGTTCTGTGAGAAGTTATTGAATGAACAACATGTCGCAATTATTCCAGGTACTGCGTTTGGGGAAAGTGGACAGGGTTTTGCGAGAATTAGTTATGCGTATAGTATTGAACACTTGCAAGAAGCGATGAGACGTATTGCACAGTTTATAAAGGATCACAAAGGAGAGAAATAAGATGGATAATCTAAAGTTAATTGACTTACTTGTACAAAATCCACGTGCAAGTATTACAGACCTAGCAGATATTTTAGGTGAAACAGAGGAAACTGTTGATCGTGCTAAAAAAGATTTAGAAGAACAGAAAATTATCTGTGGTTACCACACAATGGTAAATTGGGATAAGGCGAATATCGATCATGTTGATGCGATTATCGGTGTTAGTGCAAAGCCAGAACGTGGCAGTGGTTATGATAAGATTGCGGAAAGAATTGCACATTTCCCTGAAGTAAGCAGTCTATTCCTGATGAGCGGTAACTCTGAATTCTTAGTAAATGTAAATGGTAAGACAATGCGCGAAGTCGCTGACTTCGTTGGTGAAAAGTTAGCTCCAATCGAAGGTGTTGCGGCAACAGTTACAATGTTTGTACTTAAGAAGTATAAGGTCAATGGTGTAACGATGGACCTACATAGCGAAGCAGGCGACGAAAGGATGCCAGTATCCGCATAAATAGCGAACAAAATCACTTTTGATCGTAATGACAGAAGTGATTTTTTCCTTTACTTTTAGTAGGGGAACTGTTAATATATTGTGGCGAGTGGGTTACTCCCGCTCCTTGCCAGAAATGGCCGTTAGACCA
>CALEMV010000039.1 GCA_937910655.1 uncultured Solobacterium sp. | reverse complement strand
AGAGATGAGTATACTCATCTCTCTATTTTTTTACTTCCATATTTCATTTTAAATATAGTGAATCTTATATCGACTTACATAATCTTAATCATATTGAATAAAGCTAAACAAAAGGCATACACGTTATAAAGTGTATACCTTTCACATTTATTAACCTAGAATTGATGCTCTCTTCTTAGCAACATATGCTGTAACCAATAATGACATCATTAGGATTGTTCCAAAGAGTGGTAAATTACTTGAATCACTTGTTTCAACACTTGGTGTTGGTTCAGGTTCTTTCTTATTTGTAATTTCCATCTTACCATTCGCGTCAATCAATCCATAAGTAACTTGGTACTTCGCACCATCGATTGTGATGATATTACCAGTTTCACCAACTTCACGTACTTCGTAAAGATTATCAACAGTTCTACCAGCATCTCTTACAGGAAGATTTGTAAATGTTGTTGTCCAGTTGTTTGCGGCATTTAAAGTTACTGGAGTACCTTCCGCTACACCATCCTTATACAACTGTACTTCTACTTGATTTGCACTACCACCAACCCACTTCTTAGTAACTTCAATATTTCTATATTGAACTTCGTTGTTACTAATTTCTTGGTCATATACACCAGAAGCATTTGCAGTAGCTTCGTAGCTAGCTTTAATCAACTGTGTTCCAAAAATAGCATTTGCTTCATTTGCTACCCAGTTGCCATTTGTATCAATTTCTCTTGCAAAGTAAACATTAGGATTAGATGTATCCTGTGCATCATTAACCATATCGTACTTCAGAAGATCTACGAACGTAAAGTTCCAGTTATTAGCTACGCTTAATGCTACCTGGTCAATCTGTGCATATGTAGTTGAACCAGATGACATTAACTTATCTACCTTTGCTTGGAAGATTTCACTTTCGCTCATTCCCGTTGTATTAAGTGTACTTCCATCCGGATTTGTTAATACAACCGCATCAAAGTTATTTTTTGTGATTCTAAAGAGACCAATAGTAACAGATGTTACATGGTTTGTATTAGTAGCTTCCCACTGCTTAGAAACTGTTAATTGAACTTTATTATAAGCAACTGGATCTGTACCAAACGCCACTGTACCGTTAGAACCAATTCCGCCTCCACGTGGTGCAAAGTTACCTGTTACTACAACCTCAGCTAGATTTCTAGCTGCAGCCTTACCTTCATTAGAAACGATAGCTTTAAGTGCAATCTTATCTGTAATTCCATCAAGAGTTCCTCTATCCACAACTGGACTCACAGTACTTGGATATCTTGCGCTACCATCTGAGTTACCTAAATATGCATTGTCAATCTTTCCGTCTTCGTACCAGTGTACCAACCAGTTACCAAGACCGTTATTAGAAAGTATTAATTTCTGTGTATCAGGGTCATTCTTATTAATAGAAGCCACATCATCACCAACAGAGCCTGTATCGTTATTTTCAGCCCCTGTACCTGCAATGTTATCAAAGAATGATGCGCCGTTTGTAACAGCAGTTGTAGCACTACCTGTTGGACATAACCACAGACCACCACCAATCTTAGTAGCTGTATTTTCTGTAACAAGAGTCTTACCCATCTTCAATACATATGGAATAGATGCTACATAGATACCACCACCCTGCTTGCCAGCAGTGTTGTTAGTAAATTGACCACCATTAACATAAACTTCCATAGAAGCTACATCTGTCTCTTATACACATCTCC